>NZ_LZKD01000170.1:0-6655 GCF_001668695.1 Mycobacterium sp. E2497 | reverse complement strand
CGACGTAGTAGTAAGACTTCTGCACTTCCGGGTCGTGAAGTCCCGGCTCGTCAAAGCCCGCGGTATGGGTGAGCCGGTCAACGTCGACGACGTAGATCAGCATCGCCGGGGCCACCGTGACGCCCGGCTCACCCGGCGTCAGGGCGCTGGCGCGGACATCGCCACCGGTGATGCGCGCCAAGCGATGACGGGGCCCGTCGTACCGATAGGTCCCATCGGCGAGTGCGACATACAGATCGATCTCTTGAGAGTTGCTGGCCGACGCCGCCGTGCGTCCCGGCGCACCGAACGGACCCGCTTCCCGATTGACGCCGTACGCGGACCACAGCAGGTCGGAGAGGTCCCGGATCGAGAGCGGTTCGGGACCGGATTCCCTGGTGGTCTTCCCCCGCATGAATGCGGCGACGATCGCATCGTCGGGGTCGCGGGCCGGGGCGGGAAGTGGCAGCCACCCCTCGTGAGCGGCGTTGCCGGCAACGGCTTCTATTGCGGCGTCCATAGGTTGTCCCCCGAAATGCTGATGGCACAAGGTGTTTCGGGACGAAACTAAGCGTTTCGAAAGCTATTCGCCGATGCCTTCGCGAAGCTAGAGCCTTTCGGCCCTTACCCGCCTCGCCTAGCTCGCCAGCCCGACGATCGCCAGCATGAACAGCACCCCGCCAAGCGTGCAGGCCAGGGTCGCGGCGGTGCGGTGCCCGGCGTGCGCCCTCGGCAGGATGTCGGCGCTGGCCAGATACATCAGGAAACCCGCGAAAAATCCCAGATACACCTCGAGGAGGCGATGGGGAATCGTCACGGCCAGCGTGAGGGCGGCCCCGGCCACCGGTGCGACGGCGTCGGCGCCCAGCAGCGCGAGCGCCCTCCGCCGGTCGTTTCCATAGAGCGACGTGACGGTGTAGGTGTTGAAGCCGTCGGCGAAGTCGTGGCCAATCACCGCGACAGCCACCACCGCGCCCGCGGCGGCTCCCGCCTGAAAGGCGGCCCCGATGGCGAATCCGTCCATGACGCTGTGGCCGATCAGCCCCGACGCGGCGAGGATCCCGACGGCGGGCGCGTCCGGAGCGCCGGCCTCATCCGACCCGTCGCCGCGATGGATGCCGACCGTGTGCTCGACGACGTGCAGGACCAGGAAGCCGAGGACGAACGCAAGGAGCGGAACCGGTACGCCGAAGAGGACCCAGTACGGCCGGCCCATCGCTTCCGGCAGCAGGTCGAAGGCCACCGCGCCGAGCATCAGACCGGCGGCCAAGCCCAGCACCAGATAGCGGTAGGAACCGATACGCAGCGCGGCATAACCGCCCAGCAGCGTGGTGATGAACGAGCCGAGGGCAACGAGAACCACCACTGGGCGGGCCACCTCTCTGCCATCGTTTCGCTGCCGGCGGACCGCAGGTGCGGGTCCGCAGTGCTCGGTGAAACGGTAGCGCCCCGGCAAGAGGTTGGCGCGGGAGAACGCGTGGGGCTAGCCGCCGTAACTGGGCCGTCCCAGCTTGAGTTGATGTTGGGCGATCATGTTGCGGAATACTTCCAGCGTCCCGCCGTAGATCCCCAGCGGCAGCGCCAGCCGGTAAAGGTGTTCTGCCGCGCCGTCGGTCGCGGATCCGGGGGTTTCGGTGGGCAACGCCGACGCGGTGCCCAGGATGTCCATCAGGTCAGGGGTGATGTCACGCATCGTCTGCGCGATCGCGACCCGCCCGAACATTCCGGGTGTGGATAGCGCCGCTTCCATCCGGGCGACGTCGCGCCCGAGCCGATATGTCACCGAGTCGTCGTCGAGCGGCCGCCGGCCGTCCGGTCCGGGGTGGGCGACGACCGCCGCGACGGCGTCGACGACTTCGGCCATCAGGTCACCGTGCGCCGACATCGCGGCAATGTATTGCAGGCCATGGTCTTCCGGATCCACGACGCCGTGCTCGGAGTCCAGCGCCGCGCGCATCACGGTCCAGCCGCCGTTGACCTCGCCGATCCGGTAGAGGTCGTCGACCTGGACGTCGCTGTAGTAGACGATGTTGGTGCGGTCACCGTCCAGGGTGCGGAGGCCTTGGATGTCGATGCCCGGCGAGTCGAGCGGCACCAAAAACATGGTCAGGTTCCGGTGTTTCGGGCCTTGCGGATCGGTGTTGGTGAGCAGGAAGACGTAGCGGGCGTTCTGCGCGTTCGACGTGAACATCTTGGAGCCATTGATAATCCAGCTCGATCCATCCGCTTCCCGCACGGCGCGCGTCTTGCACGTGGCGACGTCCGATCCACCCTCGGGCTCGGTGTAGCCCAGGCACAGCCGGATCTCCCCGGCGAGCACACCGGGCAGGACCCCGTCGGCGAGCTCCCGCGCCCCGAACTGGCGCACCAGCCGGGCGACGACGGACGTGGTGCCCCAGTGATACCACGGCGTATGGGCCCGGGCGATCTCGAGCTGGAAGATGCGGCGCCGAACCGGGCTGAACCCGCCCTCGGACTCCGGCTTCCAGTCCGATGCCAGGTAGCCGGCCTCGCCCAGCGCCAAATGCACGTGTTCGTCGAAGTTTTCGCCGAACTCCAGCTGCCGGTGCAGCACTTCTTCGGTCACGTGCTTCGCGATGAATGCGCGAGTCTCGTCGCGGAAGGCTTGGTCCTCGGGTGAGAGGTCGACGCGGGAGAAGTCCATCAGGCCGCGTCGATCACGTGGGTCCGGAACCGGTCGAGTGTCTCCAGCGCGTGGGCCATGCTGTCGCCGGGGAGGTGAACGCTCACCCATGTCACGCCCACCTTGGCCAGCTTCTCCAGGCCGTCGAGGTAGGCGTCGGCGTTGAATTCGTCGCTGGCGGGGCTGCCGCCCTCGAAGTTGGTGAAGGTGACGTCGATCCCCGACCAGTCCCGGCCCGCGGCGTCGCACCGGCGCCGCAGATCGTCGATGCCGTCGGTGAGGCGTGCCACCGAGTCGATCACCGCCGTGCCGGCTGTCTGCGCCAGCTGCGGCGGGGCGGGAAACGGGCACCAGCCGTCACCGTATTGCGCCACCCGCTGGCGCGCCGATGACGTGTTGCCGCCGATCCAGATCGGTGGATGCGGGTCGCTCAGGGGGCGGGGGTGCGCGGTGATCCCCCGCGCGGTGAAATGCCTTCCCTCGTAGGTGATGTCGTCGCCGGTCCACACCGCCCGGATCACCTGCAGGGCTTCCTCGAACAGCTCCGCCCGTTCGTCGTAGCTGACCCCCAGCGCGGCGAACTCCCGCTTGAGGTAACCGACGCCCACCGCGAGCGTGAACCGGCCACCGGAGAGCAGGTCCAGTGTGGCGCCGGACTTGGCCACCACGAACGGGTTTCGGTACGGCAGCACCACGATGTTGGGAATCAGCCGCAGCGTGCTCGTCGTCGCCGCCGCGAAACCCAGTGCGACGAAGGGGTCCAGCGCGTCATGCCCACCGGCCTCCAGCCACCGCTGCGACGGGGCCGGGTGGTCGGTGAAGCCGAACCCGTGGATGCCGGCCGCCTCGGTGGCCGCCGCCACCTTCCCGATGCCGTCCCCGCTCACCAGCTCCGCGTTGTACGGATGGCTGTGCATCGGGTGGGTGATGGTGAAGCGCATGGACGCGACCAGTCCGGCTAGAACCGTGCGCGCGAATCGATGGCCGTGTCGGTGGTGCGCAGCGGCCGGATCAGCGCCTCCTGGGCGAACGAGCACAGCAGCTCGCCCTCCTCGGAATGCACCGTGCCGCGCACGTAGGACATTCCCGCGCCGACCTGGGTGCTTTCGTGGGTGTAGAGCAGCCACCCGTCCCAGCGCACCGGCTCGTGGAAGGCCACCGAGATGCTCATCGGTGCGGTGGACACGGTCAAATGCGCCTGGGCGGTGCCGATGCCGGGGTGCGGCCGCATGGTGGTGGAGATCCCCAGGTGCCCGGTGAAGTACGCCAGCAGCGCCTTCGCGAGGTCGTCCCGGGTGGGGATCGGGTCGTAGTGCAGCCACGCGTAGAGCTCCGGCGGCCCGACCTCGTCGGGGCTGTTGACGTCGACCACATCGACCAGCCGAAGTTCCCGTCCGACCATCGGCATCGGTGAGTGGACGGCCTCGGCGGGCGGGGCCACGTCGGGGCGCGGCAGGTGGTGGCGGATGACGTCGCCGGTCGGCACGTCGGCCAGCACCGTGATGCTCAGGCAGCGCCGACCGTTCTGGTGCACTGCGACCACCGCGGTGGCGGTGGACCGGCCCTCGGCGACGACGTCGAGGACGAGTTCGATCGGCGGGCCGACGGCGACGGCGCGGGAGAAGACGGCGTGCGCCGAGCGCACCGACTTGTCCGGGAATCGTTTGGCCACGGCGACAATCGCCTGCGCGAGCACCTGGGTGCCTTCCGCGACCTGCCGTTCGTCGCCGACGGCTCCAAGATCACCGCCCGTGTCGCCGATGTACCGGTCTTGCCCGTCGGGGCGCACGTCGAACAGATCCAGCAGGCCCTGCACGGTCCACTCGGTCTGCTCAGATTCCTCGGAAGCCATGGTCAATTCGCACTCCACCTCTCGCGCCGGCAGCTCACGGCCCAGCGTGACACTTTGCCTAGGATTTGTAAAGCTTGGCTAACAACACCGATCCCCCGGTTGCGCGATTGACACCGGTACCCGCGGTGCCTGACACTTTGGCGGTGTTTTGTAAAGCGGGAGCTGGGGTGAAGGGCATCGGGGCATGATTCCCGAACCGCTGGCCAACGGCTTCTGCTTCGGCGAGGGGCCACGCTGGTTCGAGGGCCTCCTGTGGTTCTCCGACATGCTGGGCGAGGCGGTACACACCTCTACCATGGGCGGGTCCCTGACCACGTTGCCGCTGCCCGGGCACGCCCCGTCGGGCCTGGGTTTCCGCCCCGACGGATCGCTGCTGATCGTCTCGGCCGAGGACCGCACCGTGCTGCGTTACGACGGTGAAACCGTCGACACCATCGCCGATCTCGGCGGCCTGGCGCCGGCCGATCTCGGCGACATGGTCATCGACGACGCGGGCCGCGCCTACATCGGATGCCAGGCGCGAAGCGGCGGCGCGATCATCCGGTTGGATCCCGACGGCCCCGCCACGGTCGTGGCCGAGGACCTCGACTTTCCCAACGGCATGGTGATCACCCCGGACGGCCGAACGCTGATCGTGGCCGAGTCGGTCGGCCGGCGGCTGACCTCGTTCACCGTCGGCGCCGACGGCGGGCTGACCGGCCGGCGTGTGTTCGCAGACGGCCTGGACGGGCCACCCGACGGCATCGCGCTCGACGCGGACGGCGCGGTGTGGGCGGCGATGACGCTGGCCCACCAATTCGAGCGGATCGTCGAGGGCGGCGCCGTCACCGACCGCATCGACATGGGCGAGCGCGTCGCCATCGCCTGCGCGCTCGGCGGCCCGGAGCGCCGGACGCTGTTCTTGTTGTCGAGCACCGAGGCGTACCCTCAGCGCCTGATCGGCACCCGCCTGTCGCGGCTGGACGCCGTCACGGTGACCACTCCCGGCGCCGGCCTGCCCTGAGGAAGAGGTTGACGATGTCGGACTCCTACTACGAGCTCATCGACGGCACCGACCCGTTGGGAGAGAAGTTCCGGGCCACCGACCTGGCGCGGGGCACCTGGTCGGCGTCGATCCAGCACGGCGGGCCGGTGTCGGCGCTGCTGGTGCGGGCGCTGGAGCGCTGCGAGCAGCGCGAGGACACCCGCCTGTCCCGCGTCGTCATCGACCTGCTCGGCGGGGTGCCCGCCGAGGGCGACCTGTGGGTCAACGCGCAGGTGCAGCGCGGCGGCAAACAGATCGAACTGGTCAGCGCCGAGATGCTGGCCCCCGGCCACGATGGCCGGCCCCGGCCCGTGGCGCGCGCGAGCGGGTGGCGGTTGCAGACGCTGGACACGCGGGCGCTGGCCCACGCCGCCGCCCCGATGCCCGGGCCGCGCAGCGAAGCGCGCAACCGCAACCTCAAGGCGCGGGAGTGGGACCGCAACTACGTGCACAGCCTGGACTGGCTGTGGCTGACGGAGCCGCTGAGCAAGGGCCCCGGCGAATCGTGGATCCACCCGACCGTGGATCTGGTCACCGGCGAGAGCATGACACCGCTCGAGCGCCTGTTCGCGGTGGCCGACTGCGCCAACGGCATCGGCAGCAAGCTGGACATCACCCGGTGGACGTTTCTCAACACCGACCTGGCCGTGCACGTGTTCCGGGTTCCGGACGGCAACTGGATCGGCATCCGCGCCGAGACCAGCTACGGCCCGGACGGTGTCGGCACCACGATCGGCACATTGTTCGACGAGCAGGGCGCGGTCGGCTCCATCCAGCAGTCGGTGCTGGTGCGGCCGCGCCCGGGCAAGTCTGGCCGGGAAGCGAAATAACGGTGAACCACTTCGTAGAGTTGCACCTATGAGCCGGCCGGCCCAGACCGCGGAACACGACACCTCGACGCGTCAGCGCATCCTCGACGCCACCGCCGAGGTCCTCGGCCGCAACGGCAAGACGAAGCTCAGCCTGTCCGACGTCGCCGCCCAGGCCGGGGTGTCCCGCCCGACGCTGTACCGCTGGTTCGCCTCCAAAGAGGAACTGCTGTCGGCCTTTTCGGCCTACGAGCGGCAGATCTTCGAAAGCGGCCTGGTGCGGGCGACCGCGGGCCTGAAGGGGGTCGACAAGCTCGACGCGGTGCTGCGGTTCATCGTCGAATACC
>NZ_LZKD01000169.1:0-702 GCF_001668695.1 Mycobacterium sp. E2497 | reverse complement strand
CGCTGGTGACGTTCGCGGCCCGGGCGATCTCACGGATGGTGGCGCCCGCGTACCCGAATTCGGCCACGCAGCGCATGGTGGCAACGACGATCCGCTGCCGCGTCTCCTCGCCGCTGGCGCCGACCGGACGTCCCCGTTGCGCCCGCGTCACCGTGCTGTCCTCACTCGCGCGTCCCGTCCGCCGGCTCCCGGTCCCCGACACGGTCGAATATAATCGAGTGATCGATTAGTTTCGGCTTCGCCGCGGAGGTGCGTAGTGCGTGATGGACGGAGCTGCGGCGGGCTTCCCGCCGCATGAGCGTCACGCCGCCGCAATTGGGTCGGCCGGTGGGTGCCGACGGTGAGCAGACCCGGGCCCGCATCATCACCGCCGCGATGCGATGTGTGGCCGAGAATGGCTATTCGCGCACCACGATTCGCGAGATCGCCCGGGCCGCGAACGTCACCAGCGCCAGCCTCTACAACTACTTTCCGAACAAGGCGGAGCTGATCAACGCCGCGATAGCGGCGCGGACCGACGTCGCGTTGCCGCGGCTGCGCGCGGCCGCCGCGCGCCCGGGGACCGCCGTCGACCGGATCGAGGCGGTGCTCGACGAATCGGGCCGGCTCATGCGCGAGTATCCCGATCTGGCCGCGTTCGAGTGGGTGATCCGCGCCGAGGGCGCCGTCACCCGCGATTCGCGGCTCGCGGCCGAATTCCAG
>NZ_LZKD01000168.1:0-30160 GCF_001668695.1 Mycobacterium sp. E2497 | reverse complement strand
CGTGTACGCGCTGACCGGGTGCTTTGCGGCCGTGCGCAGCACGTCGACCCAGCGGACCGGTCCGGTGAGCTGACCCCGCAGCAGTTCCCGGGCCTCCTCGCCCGAGCGAACGTAGGTGCCGGTGACCGAACTGATCACCGGCAACGTGGGGTCAGCGAACCGCTTGGCAGCGAGGGCCTCGGTGAACCGCTCTTTGACCGCGGCCATCAGCGAGCAATGGAAGGGTGCACCAACGTCCAGCGGCGCGACCCGCTCGGCGTCGGCCTCCAGCGCGGCCCGGCCCACCGCCTCTACGGCGCGGGCATGCCCCGAGATGACGGTCTGCAGCGGCTCGTTGTAGTTCGCGACTTCGACCACGCCGACGCCGTCGGCGCTACGGCAGGCGGCCAGCACCTTGTCCGCGGGCAGGCCCATTATCGCCGCCATCGCGCCGGGCACCTCGCGAGCCACGTCGCCCATCAGTTGGCCGCGCAGCCGCACCAGCTCCAGGGCCGACTCGAGGGACAACACCCCGGCGGCGACCAGAGCCGGATACTCGCCGAGGCTGTGGCCCGCGATTACTGCGGGCCGGTAGCCGGCTGCCCGCAGCAGATCCCAGATGGCGAGGCTGGTCGTGGCGATCGCCGGCTGGGTGATCTCGGTTCGGGCGAGTTCCTCGGCACTTCCTGTCACGCAGATCTGCGACATCGGCAGGCCCAGGATCTCATCGGCCTGGGCGAACAGCTGTTGGGCCGAGGGATAGGTGTCGAGCAGGTGGCTTGCCATGCCGGGGCGCTGCGAGCCCTGTCCGGTGAACATCGCTAGGCAACCCCGCGGCGTCTCGCGACTGACAGAGCCGGTCCGACTGGTCATGAGGTGCTCCTCCCGCGACCCGGTGTGACGCTGGCGCAGCCAGCCGATCGCATTGGTACGTGCTGCCGGGGTCAACCCTGGGGCACTGAGATGGGCGCAAGGCTGGAGCCCGTCTTGACCGGGGGTGTAATAGCAGGTCAGCGCGCTAGACGGAGCTGCACCGCCTCCGTGGTCTCGTCGGCACGGTCATCCCTGAGCCCGCGCGCGAAACTGCGCTGTAGACCGTCGAGGCGGTAGCGGGTGTGGTGCTGGGCTACTGCGGACTCGGCCACCGTCAGAAAATGGGTCTCCACCAGTTTCTCGCAGGTGTCCTCGACTGCGGTGAAGTCCTTGCCGAGCCACTGGCATGCCAGATTTGCGTCAAACTCGGGCACCGTCAGATCGGCCAGGCAGCGGAGCGCTTCGCGGGCATCGGCGGGTAGCGTCTCGTACGACGCCATGAAGCAGGCGCGCACGCTCAGTGAGCTGTGGGCCAGCTCGTCCAGGCGCCGGGCCTCCTCACTGAGCCGTTCCGCGTAGCGACGCAGCGACCAGTGGGGACGGATGTTGAGCCGCACGGCCGCAGCGCGCAGCGCGAGCGGCAGCCCGCCACAATACCGGGCGACCGCTGCGGCCGCGGCCGGCTCCCGGTTGACGCGCTCCTTGCCAAGTACGTGGGTCAGGAGCCGCACACTGTCGCCGGGCGGCAGGGCCGTCAGCTGTATGACGCAGGCGCCGGGCCGAGCGCTGAGCCAGCCTCTGCTGGTGATCAGTACCGCGGTGGCTCGGCTGCTCGGCAGCAAAGGCTGCACCTGGTCATCGTCGACGGCATCGTCGAGTATGAGCAGCAGCCGACGCCCGGCCAGAGCCAGCTGGTAGACCTCGGAACGTTCGTCTGGGTCGGTCGGGATGCGGTCGTGATCCGTCCCCAGGGCCCGCAGCAGCCGACCCTGAACCGCGTAGGGGTCTGCCGGATGCGCGCCGCTGCGGCGCAGCGCCGCATACAGCTGCCCGTCCGGGAAGGCGGACCGGTGTCGATGCCCCAGGCGCACGGCCAGCGCGGTCTTGCCGACACCTCCCCCGCCCACTACCAGCACGACTGGGGGCTGTGAGGCCGTCGGCCGCGTCAAGGCTCTCTCGGCCACGTCGAGTTCCCCGGCCCGCCCGATGAAGTCAGGTAGGTCGAGCGGAAGCATCTGCGGGACGACCAGGGTCGGCCGGGAGACCTCGACGACCTGGTGCGTCTCCGCACTGCGCAGGTCGCCGCTTCGCTCGGGCGCCGGTGTGGGATCGACCGCTTCGCCACGCAGGATCGTTTGATAGAGCTGCTGCAGCCGCCGCGACGGATCCGTACCGAGTTCCTTG
The DNA here is from genome assembly GCF_001668695.1 of Mycobacterium sp. E2497. Lineage (NCBI taxonomy): Bacteria > Bacillati > Actinomycetota > Actinomycetes > Mycobacteriales > Mycobacteriaceae > Mycobacterium > Mycobacterium sp. E2497. Next base: position 27,964 of record NZ_LZKD01000168.1, on the reverse strand, counting down.
GCGATCAGCTGGCGTATCGACTCATAGCGCTCAAGGGCGTCGACTGTGCGGCCCTCAATGTAGAGCGCGAGCACCAGGCGTTCGCATAGCTGCTCGGAGAGTGGGTCGTTCAGCATCGCATTCCGGAGCTCCGCGAGAACGGCGCTTGGGCGCCCGAGCCGAATCTCGGCATCCGCCCACTGGCAGAGCGCCTCGCTGTGCAGCTGCCGCAGCGTCTGCCGGACCCCGTCCGCCCACTCGCTATGCATGCCGACCAGTGCGTCACCCCGCCACATCTTCAGCGCCTGCTGGAGCAGCGTGCTGCGTTCCTGGTCGTCCACCCCCTCCTGCTGCGAGCTCTTGAGCAGCCGACGGAACCGCACGAGATCCACGGCGCCGAGATCGGTCGAAACCAGATAGCCGGCCGGCGATCTGACCAGGCTAATCGGCTCGGGCAGCGCCGCCGAGGCCTGAGCTAATGCGCGGCGCAACCGGGTAACGTACGTATAGACGACGTTACGGACTTCTGCCGGCGGTCGGTCCCCCCATACGCGGTCGACAAGGGACTCCAGTGGCACCGGCCGTCCAGCGTCAACCAGCAGGGCGCCGAGGATAGAGCGTTGCCGCGCAGGGCCGATATTTGCCAATGAGCTGCCCGTCCAGAGCTCTATCGATCCCAGTATTCGGAGCTCCATACCCGGATGTCCCCCTCTCAGCTCCATACCCGGATGTCCCCCTCTCGGATTCGGTGACAATGTCACCGGAAATTTCGGTTACAACGTCACCATAAAGGGACGTTGTAAACATTATGGGGGGTCTTAGGACTGGTCGGGCTACCAGGAAGGCCAGAAACGAAGGATTTCAACTCGGCGCAACGATGTGTTTATTAGACTGTGAGGCCGCTTTGGCGAGATGCCGACCGGGTGGTGAACGCGTCGCCTAGGCGCCGTTCACGGATTCGCGGAAGTCCTTCGGCGACAGCGGGATTGGCGCCTGGCGAATCAGGTTCGCTGTGGTCATGGGCCGCACGGCAAGGGACCGTGCAACAACGCCGCGACGATTTGGTTCACAGTCGTCATAGGCTGCGCAGCCAGCCCAGCGAACTGGACGGCGCGCCCGTCCTCGGCGCTTGCTGAGGAGCACTCGGATCGGCTATTTCGTTGATCGGCGTAGCCGCAACCTCGCGAACCACGTCACCCGATCCGTGCGTGAGGACGAGGGTTCGAGACGGCGTCTACCTCCTCCACCGTCCCTCGTCGCCAACTCCGTCGATATCGCCTATCCGGCGGCCAGCTCTTCTAGGAGGCCCGGCCGGTGCGGTTGCCAGCCCAGCTCGCCGCGGGCGTGAGCGTGAGTAGCGACTTGATCCAACATGAGCGCTTCAACCATCACATTCCAATACCGCTCAGCGTCCGCCGGATCCCATGCCTGCACCTGGGCGGAATGGCGATCGGCCATGACTTTCGCCGCATCCTTCATGCGCACCGACTCGTCGCTGGCAGCCAGATAGACCGACCCCGCCGGCGCTGACTCGACCGCCAACGCGTAGAGATCACCGAGGTCGTCGGCGTGCACGACGGCCCACCGGTTGGAGCCGTCGCCAAAGTGACGAACGACCCTGTCCTCACCGCTCCCTTCCGGAGCCAACAGCATGGGCACGTAGCCGCGCCTGCCGCCATAGACCAGCCCGGGGCGGATCCGAATGGTGCGCAGGCCCTGGCCGGCGGCCTCGAGCAACATCTGTTCTATCGCAGGCCGCCAAGCGACGACCATCGGTGGTGCGAGCGGTGAGTCCTCGGTCAACGGAGCCGATCCGACGTTGCCATGGAGCCAGAGGCCGCTGGTGTAGACGAACGGCTTGTCGGTGCCGGCGAAGGCTGCGACCAGGGCAGCTACCACACGCTGATCCAGTTCAGCAGCCCGCTCATCATTGCTGGAGGCCGCGTGCACCGCGCCGTCCATGCGCTGCGCGAGGTGGGACAACCCATCGGTCTCGAAAAGGTCGGCCACAACCACCTCGACGCCATCTGGCACCCCCGCGCGACTGCTTTCGTCGCGGACCGTACCGGTGACGGTATGGCCGCGTTGGGTGAGAGCGCGGGCCACCGCGCCGCCGATCGTTCCCGTGACGCCAGTTACTAGTACATGCATGGACATTGTCCCTTCACTCTCGATTCGCAATCAGGATCGCTCGCGGGGCCAGGTACGGTGGCGCGGCCTTGCCGTTGCGCCGGATAGCGTCATCAATTCGGCGGGCACGGCGGTCTGTGACCGGAAGGGCCTCCTCCAGTTCGGGGCGCATCGTGGAAGCACACGGCCGGAACACGCGGCCGCGCCTCCGACCTGCTTGACTGTACAGGTTACACAGTACACAATTATTACGGTGTGAGTAAGCCGTAAGTAGTACAAGGGTGGAGTCATGAGCACCAGCACCACGGAACATTCCGCGAAGACGGTCAACGGCCACAATCCGGACGCGATTGACAGCTTCGTCGCCGAGGAGGGTGGTGAACAATGACGCTTCGCGAACAGGACACGCCTCCCCCGGCCCCACCTACGCTGACACCGGCCCAGCGACGGAGAGACCGGGAGCGAGCCGCCGCGCGGGCGACGATCCTGTCCGCGGCCCTGGATGTGGCCCGCCGCGACGGGTGGGACGCAGTCACCATGCGTCGGCTCGCCGACGAAATCGAGTACTCCGCGAACTTTGCCTATCGCTACTTCACCGGCCGCGACGACATCCTCCGTACCCTGGTGCGCGAAGCGTTCGCCCGGCTCCGGGAGGCCATGGCCACCGCGAGTCAGCAGACGGAGCCGGATTCTGACAGCGGCTCCACCACCCGCATGTCGAGCACTGACGCGTCGAGCGCGGCGGCTGCACGAGTGCGGCGTGCGGGCCATGCCTACCTCGATTTCGCCCTGACCGACCCCGACCTCTATCAGCTGATGTACGGCCTGGGCGGCGTGCGGGTGCCCGCCACCGACGCCTGGACTGAAGGGCAGGCTATCGGCAACATCATGAGCGAACTGCTCAGCGCCGCCGGTGACACCCGTGCCGAGCAGCACGTATTGCAGCTGTGGGCGACCGCGCACGGGCTGATTGCGCTCCTCGTCGTCGGCCGTGTCGATGTCGATGCCAGTGAACTTCATGCGCTGTTCGAGGACGCACTGACCGACTGCCTCACCCGCGCCCTGCCCGGGCCCGAAACAGCCCGGGCGTAGCCCGTCCGACCTCCTGGAAGGAACGACCTCGCCACCATGAACACCGTTGCCATCGCTATCGCCGTCGTCGGCGTGCTCAGCCTAGGAATCATCTACGGCACCGACCTGTTTTGCGCACTCATCGTGCGGCCGGCCGCAAGCGGCGCCGCCGATGCCTCCATCGCGGACTTGATCGGCCGAGTCCACGAATATGGGGACCGCCGCCTGCCTATACCTGGGGTGGTATCGATCCTGGCTGCAGGACTCGCCATCGCCATCAGCGACGGCGTCCCGGCCCGCGTCGGGGCAGCGACCGCCCTGATCGGACTGCTGGCCTGGCTCGCCATCTACCTATCCATCAGCGCGCCCATCAACAAGAGGCTCCGCTCGGCCGCAGCTAGCCATACCGTCCCGGCAGACACCAAAGAGCTTCAGCGACGCTGGGACCGCGTCATTTGGCTTCGAGCTGCTCTGCAGACCATTGCACTGGGCGGTCTCCTGGCGGTCATCATCGTCCGCTGAACCGCAAAGAGGGCCACGCCCCGTCGCGCACAGCTGGTGGAAGCAGTCCATCGCTCGGACGGTGATGGATGAGGAGCTTGAGCCCAGCGTAGATTTCCCGCCGCCTCGTGATTGACACCGACTTCCCCGATGTTGTGTCGTCGCGGCTCCGCCGCGAGGGTCTAAGTGCTGTTCATCGCCGCCAGCGGCCAGGCGCTCGAGCGTGAATGATCTGTTTGCGGACCGGGCGTGCGCTACCGATGCCCGAGGCGGGTCGAAACGTCGCCGCTGCCGCATGTAACCCCATCCGATCAGCACCGAGCTGGGGATCCATTCCCAGTCAAGGAAGGCTCCAGTCCCGCCCCCTAGATTTGCGGGGCAGCGAAGACGTCAAAAAGAGCTTCCGTGGAAGGTGACCCACTCATGGCAGGACAGCAAGACCTGAAGCTTCTGCAGCCACACGACTACGACGAGCTGTACCGGGAGGGAAAGACATCGCCGGGCGAGGTCGGCACGAGTCTCGACGTTATTCCGTGGGACATTGGGGCGCCGCAGCCGATCATCGTCGAGCTCGCGCAGGCCGGCGAGATCACCGGCCCCGTGCTGGACGCTGGGTGTGGCCTCGGGGAAAACGCGCTGTTCTTCGCCGAATGCGGCTACCAGGTCACCGGGGTCGACGCGTCCTCATGCGCGATCGAAGACAACCGGACTAAGGCGCACGAACGCGGCTTGCAAGTCGAGTTCGTCGTGGCCGATGCGACCACGATGGAGGGCGTCGAAGGCCCGTTCCGCACGGCTGTGGATAGCGCGCTATTGCACTGTCTGGACGCAGACGCGCAGCGCAGCTACATATCCGCGCTGCACGGGATCTGCGAACGCGGAGCACGCCTGCATTTGCTGTGCTTCTCGGACATGCTTCCCGCGGAAATCCCGGCCTATCGGAGCACCGAGGCCCACCTGCGCGAATCTTTCAGCAACGGTTGGATGATCCACCGGCTACAGCGCCGCGGCTACGCCACCACCTTTACCAAGGAAAAGGTCCGCAGCCTCCTCGAGAGGGACTCTTCGGCGATGGACCTCAGTCACCTTGAGGTCGACGATGCGGGGCGACTTCTGCTGCCGATCTGGCAACTGACAGCTGAACGGATCTGACGCGTCCATTCCCGAACAGCTCGCTGACGACGACGAAGTCAGCGTGAATCGCACAGTCCGCGTTAACCCGCCCCTTCCCGCGTACCCTCCATCTTACGGATATCTTAAGATATCTCTTATTTTTCTTATTTTTGGTGTACTGTCGCCCGTCATGAGGTCGACGAAACCGTGGGTTGGCGCAGATCAACAGGAGCGACCCGCGAGTCGGCTCGGTGAACACGCCGTCGTATTGGGCGCGGGCATCGCGGGCTTGCTTGCGGCGCGGGTTCTTTCGGAGTTCTACGATTCGGTGACCGTCGTGGAACGGGACGCGCTGGCCAACGATCCCTGCGGGCGCAAGGGTGTGCCGCAGGATCGGCACCTCCACAACTTCTTGGGCGGCGGCACGCGGGTGCTGGCCGAACTCTTCCCCGGGCTGCTCGACGAGATGGGTGCCGCCGGAGCCGTGGTCGTGAAGGACGGCGACTTGTCGCGGATCTATGCGCGGACGGGCCGTTGCGAGTTGAAGCGCTCGGACAGGCTGGCCGATCCCGCGGCGCTGACATTGTGCCTGGCCAGCCGACCGTTCGTGGAGCTCCACGTGCGCCGTCGGGTCGGCGCCCTGCCCAACGTGACGATTACCGACCGACACGACATCGTCGAACCGATTGCCGTCGCAGATGCCGTCACCGGGGCGCGGATCGTCAACCGCGACAACGGGTTAGCAACCACCCTGAATGCCGACCTGGTGATCGATGCGATGGGCCGCGCCGCGCGCACCCCCGCATTCTTAGAGCGACTGGGGTATGGCCGGCCGCCGGAGAAACGGTCGACCACCGCCCTCGGCTATTCCAGTCAACGGCTGCGCATCCCCCACGGCGGCATCGTTGAGCAACTGGTCGCGGTCAATCAGGGGGTCGATCGGCCTGGGGCATTGCTCATGGCGTGTGAGCACGACACCTGGATGCTGGCCGTCGGCCGGCCCGACGACCAGGGCGGTGCGCCAACCGATTTCGCGACAATGCTCGCCGTGGCCGCCGAGGCCCTGCCGAGGTCGATCGCCGACGGGCTGCACCGCGCCGAACCCGTTGGGGAGATCGCCACCTACCGCAACCCGGCCTCGGTGTGGCGCCGCTACGACCGGATGCCGAAGTTCCCTCGCGGCTTGTTGGTGACGGGCGATGCGCTGTGCAGTCTGAACCCCGTCTATGGCCAAGGCATGACGATGGCGGCGCTGCAAGCACGGGCACTGCGCGGGCGTCTTCGGGGTGGCGATCGGGATTTGGCCAAGCGGTTCTTTGACGCCGCTGCCGCCGATATCGGTCCCACGTGGGCCCGCAACCAAGCTAACGACCGGGTCCCGTCTCGTGCCGGGAAGCGCTCGCTGCGCCAGAGGCTGCTCGCGGCGATGGTCAACGCGATGTTGATCGCCGCCGGCTACGACGTCGCGGTGGCCGAACGCCTACTCCGCGTCGCCCACCTGGTCGATCAGCCGTCCCGGCTGACCGACCCCGCACTGCTGCCCCACGTCCTCGCCGCAAACCTTCGGCATCTGTTCGTGCGGACCCGCAACAGGGCGAGTAGGGCGCCGACCGATGTCGACCGGTCGCCCGGCGCGTTGCTTTACCGAGGACAACAGCATGGCTGACAGCGAAATCGAGGACGACCGCCATCCGCGACCGCCCCGGTTGTTGCCGCATTCAGACGCGGCGGCGGCCTACCGCCTCGTCTACGGGCGTGTCGATGAGCTGCTACGCGGCCGTGCCGAGGTCGCCGACCTGGCGGTGCCGGCTTGTCCTGCCTGGACGATCCGCGAGACGGTGGCTCACCTGGCCGGCGTTGCGGCGGACGTCGTTTCACTGAACGCGAAGGCCAAGGGCGCGGACTCCTGGACTCAGGCGCAGGTCGACCGCCTCGACGGACACAGCGTCGACGAGTTACTGGACCTGTGGGAGCAGATGATCGAGGCGGTGACGGCAACGCTCGCTCTGGCCCCCCAAGCATCCGCATGCCAGCTGGTCTTCGACACCCTCACCCACGAGCACGACATTCGTGGCGCCTTGAGCGAACCAGGCTCTCGCACAGGCGATCTCACGTTCGAGGTAGCACTGGGGTTCGTGACGACCATGGGCGACCAATTCATTCGGCAAGCGGGATTGCCGGTGCTGCGGTTGATCACCCCCACGACCGGATCCGTACAGCTCGGTGCGTCGCATACGGCGCGCGGCGAAGTCGCCCTCGACGTCTCGGATTTCGAGGCGCTGCGCGCCTTCGGCGGCCGACGCAGCATCCGGCAACTGTTCGCGCTGCCCTGGCAGGGAGACCCGACAGATCTCCTGCCGGCCTTCACACAGCTGCTGCCGGCCTTCAGCAACGGCGGTGTGCGACCTCCTGCGGATGACCTCGTCGAATGACCACGGCGTGATGTGGTGCGGTTACCTTGACACTTCCCTAAGGGGAGTTGAGCGTTCGGGCCGGCCCCCGAAGACGAACGGGCGGCCCGGCCAACTGGTCAGATGCTTTTTGGTGCGGCAGTGATGCGGGTAACCTCGTGGGGTGCGCGCGGAATCTAGAATTGCCGCACCCGCGGTTGCCGCGGCGATCGCCGCATGCCCGTGTCCCGTCGCTTCGGCTGACCCCACGCCCGAGAATCCACCGTTTCCTATCGGGCAGTTGGGCGCGCCCGTGCATGCGCGGGCGGCTGGCGGCGCGACCGCCGACATCACTGTCAACAGTGCAACGTGGTTACCGCCGGGGTGCGCCTCTCATTTTGCGGATCCGACGTCCGGCTCAGGGTGCAACGTGGTGGAAGTGACTATCACCGCGACGTCCCACCGGTTCTTCCAATTCGACCGCAATTACCTCTTCGCCGGATACGGCGGCGGCAATCAGCCGTTGACCCATCCCGCCGATGCGCCCCAGCCGGCAACGCTTTCGGTGGACTACCAACGGCTCGACAAGATGCCCCCGCTGCAATCGGGCGGCCTGCACGACGGGCAGTCCGCACATGGATTCGTCGGCTTCGCGATGCCGAGGGCGGGCGACCTGTACATCACGATCAACGATCCCTCGCAACCGGCTCCCTACACCGAGGCGGGCTGGGTCGTCCACACCTGACGCGGCCTGCAGGCACTAACGCGCGATTCCGGCCAGCTCGCGTGCCACCGCATCGAAGGCACGCAGCGTGTCCAGCATGTGCGGCTCGTGGGAGTGCGGCTGGGCGGACACCTTGGCGGCGACCAGCTCGGCCGGACGGTTGACGTAGATCATCTGCCCGCACATGCCCAGGCACAACACGACGTCGTTGCCCGGGTACGGAAACCACATCTGGTTGCGGTACATGCCGCCGGGCAGATCGGTGTCGTGGTCGGGGCTGGCGGCGAAGGCCTCGCGTGAATCGGGGCCGCCGTCGAGGGTGTCGGCGATCCACGCAGCCGGCACCACCCGCCGGCCGGTCAGCGACACGCCGTCGCGCAAAAACAGCGACCCGAACCGGATCATGTCGATCAGGCAGGCGCTGATGCCGCCGTCAAAAAATCCGGTGCCGACGGGATCGACACCGATGGTGGCGTCGCTTTGGGCGCCGATGCGGCTCCACAGCAGTTCGGACATCAGGTCGGTCATCCGCTGGCCGCCGGCGACCTCGCAGATCCACCCCAATACGTCGGTCTCACACGAGCGGTATTCGAACGGGCCGCCGTGTGGCGACTTCTGCCTCAGCGTCAGCAGGAAGTCGTGCACCGTGGCGGGATCGTCCGCAGAACGCCGGGGCGCCCAGCCCATCGCGCGGTCGAGGCGGTGTATCTCTGCGGCCGGGTCGGCGTAGTTCTCGGAGAACTTGATGCCCGACCTCATGTCTAGCAGGTGGCGCACCGTCGCACCGGCGTACCCGCAATTCGCCAGGGCGGGAACGTATTTCGTGACCGGTGCGTCGAGCTCCATGGCGCCGGAGCCGTGCAGCGCGCCGACGACGGCCGCCACCATCGACTTGCTCACCGAGAACAGCAGATGTCGGCTGTCCGCCCTGAGGTGGTCGAGGTATTCCTCGGCCACCAGCGACCCGCGGTGGGCGACGGCCCAGCCGTCGGTAACGGTGGCGGCCATCACTGCGCCTACGGTGCTGGCCGCGCCGTCAGTGCTGGTCAACCGGATCTCGGCCACCGGCGCAGGGGCCGTGGGCAGCACCGCGGCCGGCCCCGTCCCGCGCGAGATGATCGCCGTCGGCACCATGTCTTCGACGTGCTGGAACGACCACCGCGAATACGGGGGCGACAGCCAGTTGTCCAGTGAGATTCCCGCCGGGACGCTCACGCGCGCGCGACGAGCCGCGAGACGATCGGCGCGGCGGGCGTCAGGGGCGTTGAGGTGAACTTCGCCTTCATGCCCTTGACCCAGCGCTGGCAGCGCTCGCTGAGCTGATAGTCGTCCGTCTGCAGGTGTGCGCGGGTGACGAGCACGCCGAGTTGGGCGCCCTCCGAACGCAAGTCGCCGGGCGCCGCGACCCGCATGTAAAAGGCCTCGGAGCCGTCGAGCAGCGTGGCCCAGTCGTTGGCGGTCCGCGAGAAGGAGACCCGGCCGTCGTCGTCGATGCGCCATACCCCGGTGCGTGGCGTCGCGGTGAAGATCTCGATATCCGGCGAGGTCTCGGTGAGTATCACCTGGCCCCAGACCTCGTCCTCGCCGTAGCCGCGCTCCCAGCGCGAGTTGATCTCGTCGATGTCGAGCTCGTAGTCCACGTCCATGTACTCGAGCAGGTGAAAGAGGAACAGCGGCATGTCGGCGTAGGCCTCGGTGGTCAGGTTCGTCATCGGACTCGCGCCACTCAGCCGCGGATTCACCTCGCCGAGGTAGAGCTCGTCGGAGTCGAGGTCGTGCAGCAGGTCCACCTCGAAGTAGCCGAGGTAGCCCTCGCGGCGCATGACGTCGCCCAGTTTTGTCACCATCTCGCGCGCGGCATGCGTCTGGGCGGGCGGCAGCACCTCGTGCCAGATGTCATTGCCACACCAGCTGCCCCGGCTCGGCGTCAGCTCCGAATAACCGACGAGACTGGTCATCGCGGGGCCGACCACGGTGCCGTGGCGGGTCACCGCACCCTCGAGGCATACCTCGACATTGCGGATGCGCTTCATGACCTTGAGGTCCTGCCCGACCAGGTCACCGGCGTGCTCGTCCCAGTCGCGCTGACCGTGCACAAAGAACGTCCCGCTGCCGGCATTGCCATATGCGATCGAGATGACGAGGTCGTCTCCCAAGCCGGCGTCTTGTGCGAGCGCCAGCAGTTCGTCGTAGGAGCCGGCCCGCCCGATCGTGTTGGGCACACTGGGCACCCCGGCCTCGTCGGCCAGGCGCGTCATGACGATCTTGGAGCCCAGGCGGTTGCGCAGCTCGATCGGCGGATGCATGACCTCGAGGCCCGCGGACCGCGCGAGCGCCTGGATTTCCTCGTTCATCATCACAAAGCAGCACTTGCCGCCGGGGCCTTTACCGGCGATGAACTCGAGCGTCTCGGGGTCGGACAAGAGGTGGCTGCACACCTCGTCCATCGAGTCGAAATCGCGGCGGTCGCGGCGCCGCGGCACGAATACGCGCGAGTGTGTGCCCTCGAAAGAGTCGAAGTAGGTGAGGTAGAAGAAGTTTCGTATCCAGCGGTCGACGCCCAGCAGGTTGAAAGGGGTCGGCGAGATGAAGTACAGCGGCACCTTGTTGGTGTGGAAGAACGCGCGTACGTCCGAGAGGCCTTTCAGCGGCCCGCGCTGCGCCGGGCCGGACCCGCCGGCGGGCACGCTCATGCCACCCGCGCTGACGTCGGCGCCTGCTGCCGGCGCTGGCGTCGGAGGGGCGGGGGCGACGCGGTCGGCGTGTGGGCGGTGAGCTCAGGTGTCTTCATTCCACAAGTCTGGCCCGGCGCACCGCCGGGCGAAAGTGCAGAGTGCCGCGGCGTCGGCGTCATCTTCCGTCTCTGCGCCAACAACGGGCGCGTCCCGCGCTCATGCACGGCGATCAGCCACCGAACGCGTTGGCGCCCATGACCAGGGCCGCGGTGCCACCGAAGAGATATCCGACCTCGACCGCCTCGGTCACTTCGGGCTCCGAGGCGCCCGCGGCGCGCGCGTTCCCGGCAAGCGTCTTGACGCCGTCCGGATGTGCGGCGATCGCGTCGGTCACCATCGCCATGAGGAGCTTGTATTTGGCCGGAATAGCGCCATCCCTCAGGATCCGCTCACGCATCGCCAGGTAGGAATCGCCGAATTGCGGGTCGCGCTGCTCGATGGCCCCGAGCCACGGCGGCTTGCCAAGGCCCGGGGCCGGCGGGCCCGCTACAGCGTTGCCGGGGTCGGGGCAGCCACTAGCCGGGACGGCAGCGCCGTCACCGCACACGTCGGCGCGGCTGGGCGGCGCCCCGTGCGCCAGCAAGAGGGCGCCCACGATGAGCGCCACGATCCATCGCACCGTGCACGCCCGGATATCCGCGACCGCCACCGGCAGCGCGTGCCTTCTGCGCATGGTGGCGGCCCCAACGGAGCGGCCGAGCCTGACCGCTTCGGCGATCTCGGCCGCCGAGGCACCCGCCGCGCGCGCATCGCCGGCCGCCGCCTCGGCCCCGCCCGGACGCGCGCAGGCCGCGCCGGCGGCCATCGCGATAAGCGCGCGGTACTTGGCCGGAATGGCGGCATGGTGTGGGTCCGTGCACGGGAGTCCCGCCGGCGTTGTCGGCGACGGGCGGAATCTGACGGTCATTGCCGAAACGTACGCCCGGGCATTGCCCGGCGCAACCGAAACATGTTGCGGCCCTTCGCTTAAGGCAGTTCCTTCATGAACTCCTTCGCCAAAGGGCCCGCGGAGGCCGGATTCTGGCCGGTGAACAGGTTGCGGTCCTTCACCGTGTAGGGCTTCCAGACCTCGCCCCGGGAGAAGTCGACGCCCATCTTCACCAGTTCGTCCTCGGCGGTCCACCGCGCCTTCGCCCGCAGCCCGACGGCGTCCTCCTCGTCGTTGGTGAAAGCCGTGACCTTGTAGCCGGCGAACGGGGAATTGCCGTTGCGCCGAGTCGCCATCATCGCGACCGGCGCGTGGCAGACGATGGCCAGGGGCTTGCCGGAGGCCAGCGCTGCGGTCAGCAACCGGCCTGAATCGGCGTCCTGCCAGAGGTCCTCCATCGGGCCGTGACCACCGGGGTAATAGACGGCGTCGTAGTCCTCGAGGCGGGCGTTGGCCAATTCGATCGGGTGCCGTAATTCCTCGGCGGACCGCAGGATCTCCTCGAGTTCCGCAGCAATCTCTTCACTGCCGGCCATCGACGGACGCAAGCTCATCACATCCACATGCGGGACAACGCCTTTCGGCGTGGCCACCACGACCTGGTGACCCGCATCCGTGAGTGTGCGGTACGGCGCCGCAAACTCCTCGGCCCAGTAGCCGGTCGGATGTCTCGTCCCGTCCTGAAGCGTCCAGTAGCTTGCGCCCGTCACCACGAAAAGAACCTTCGCCATCGCGCTTCCCCTCGATTGCCCCGCAACGTATCGATCCGTCCCAGCGTCGCCCATCTGGCCTGGGCCTGCAATACCCGCCCGCGTCCGTCGCATCGATGACACCCGGCGGAAATGGTTTTTAACAACGGCTTCACCGCCGCTTGTCGCCCAGAGTTTGCCTATTAGACGGTTCGGGAACCACAATTGGCGTGTCGTGCGAGCAGATGACGCCAGCGGGGGGATTATGACGTAGGCGTCTCTATTCGAGGGGTGGTCGATGATGACGTCGGACGACTGGCAACCGGTGGTACGAGTTGGAGAACCAAAGTTCGTAGCCGGCCTGGGAAACAGGATCAAAGTCGAGGTCAAGACACGGGGGTGGCTAAGCCGGGACTGGCGAAGCTACTTCGGTCTACAGGTATCGCAGCAACGGCTCGATGCCAGGTACTCCTCTTATCCCTGCTGGGATGAGGTCCAGCGCATCGAGGGGACGTGCGCCCTCGACGATGCGGAGCGCTACATCGAAATGATCGATGCCGCAATCCACTACGCGAACACCAGATTGCGAAATGACGCGGTGCCAAAGACGGTCATGTCCGGCGCGCAGCCGGATCAACGGGCGTGCGCGGTGCGACGGCGCCAGGCGGCGCTCGATGAACTGGCGAAGAAGTTGGCGAAACCCGAGGTCGGGGACAACGTCGCCTCTTTAAATACATCCTGGTAATCAGCGCCGTCCGATCGCGCGCGCATGCGATCGAGGCCGAGACGAGGAAAGCGCAAACGCATTTGAGAGTGCACGACCATTCTTTGCCGAATTTCGACGCCACCTCAATGGCGTTCGCGTTGTTGGACCTAAGCAATCCCGGAAGGACGCCACGCGAAGCCGATTAATCGGCTGTTCATGACCGCGTGGAACCACACCCATACGCCGGCCGACTTGGCGAAACCCACCGGGACGCCCGCAGTACCCTTACCCTGCCCCGAGTCGCAGCCGCGGCACCGTAATCGTGCGTCGCCAAGACGCGCCAACTCCAAGCCACGGAGGTACCCGATGGCCCAGTCAGACCTCGTCTTGTTCACCGTCGACAATCGCGTCGCGCTCATCACCGTCAACGACCCCGACCGGCGCAACGCGGTCACCGCCGAGATGTCGGCCCGCCTGCGCGCGGCCGTCGAGCGGGCGGAGGCCGATCCGGACGTGCACGCCGTGGTGGTCACCGGCGCCGGCAAGGCCTTCTGCGCCGGCGCGGACCTGAGCGCGCTCAGCGCGGCCGGCGGTGACAAAGCCGAGACCGGGCTGCAGCAGCTCTACGACGGCTTCATGGCCGTCAGCAGTTGCCGGCTGCCCACCATCGCCGCGGTCAACGGCGCGGCCGTCGGCGCGGGCCTGAATCTCGCATTGGCGGCCGACGTTCGCATCGCCGGGCCCGCGGCGTTGTTCGACGCCCGATTCCAGAAGCTGGGGCTGCACCCCGGCGGCGGCGTGACGTGGATGCTGCAGCGGGCGGTGGGCCCCCAGGTCGCGCGCGCGGCACTGCTTTTCGGCATGCGTTTCGACGCCGAAACCGCCGCCCACCACGGCTTGGCGCTGGCCGTCGCCGACGATCCCGTCGCCGCGGCGCTGGAGCTGGCAGGGGGGCCCGCGGCCGCCCCGCGCGAGGTCGTCCTGGCGACGAAGGCCACCATGCGCGCCACCGTCAGCCCGGGATCGCTGGATCACGAACAACACGTGTTCGCCATGCGCACCGAACTCGGGCCGCAGGCCTACTCCATCCAGTCTCCGGAGTTTGCCCAGCGATTGGCCGCCGCGCAGCGCCGGTAGTGCGAGTGCGGCCAGTTCCGGTATCCGATGCCGCCGCACCACGGGCTACAGGTCGAGCAATGCGGTCATCGGTGATTCGACCAGATCCCTCAGCTCGGTGACGAACCGGGCCGCCTGGGCGCCGTCGGCGACGCGGTGGTCGAACACGCAGGTGAGCGTCATGGTCGGGCGCACCACGACCTGATCACCCACGGCCACCGGGCGCGGTTTGATCGCACCCATCCCCAGGATCGCCGCTTCCGGGTGGTTGATCACCGGCACGCCGTCGTCGGCACCCAGCGCCCCGAAGTTCGACACAGTGAAGGTGGAGCCGCGCAATTCGGCCGGGGTCAGCGTGCCCTCCCGCGCGCCGGTGACCAATTCGGTTGCTCGTCTTGCCAGTTCGCGGGTGGTCTTGGTGTGCGCGTCGGCGATCACCGGGACCAGCAGCCCACGCGGAGTGGCCACTCCGAATCCGAGGTGCACACGTCGCTCGACGCGAACCGCCGGACCTTCGGCCGAGTCGACCCATGTCGCGTTGAGAATCTGGTTGTGGCACAGCGCAATGAGTAGTAGCCGCATCGTCAGGATGAACGGCGTGATCTTCTCGTCCGTCGACACCCGATCCGATAGCCGCATCAATTCGGTGCAGTCGACCTCGACGCTGACTTTGGCGGCCGGGATCTCGCGGTGCGACAACGCCATCTTCTCGGCCATCCGCGCCTGCACGCCACGGACCGGTCGGACGTCGGCACCGTTCTGGTCCGCGGCCGCCAACACGTCGGCGCGGGTGATGATGCTGTCGGGATCGCGTGGCAGCGAGCGCAGGTCGACCATCAATTCCTTGGCCAATTTGCGCACCGGAGGGGCGGCGAGCGGGCGGCGGGTTCGCCGGCTGGTGTCGATGCCGGCGTCCGCGCCATAACCGACGAGCGTGGGGACGGTCCCGGCGGCCGCAGGCTCGTCGCCGTTCAGCGGTGCCGTATCGATGCGGACCAGCACCTCCCCCACCGGCAGCACATCGCCTTCGCCGCCGCGCGTTTCGACGATCCGACCCGCGTACGGGCTGGGCAGCTCCACCTCCGCCTTGGCCGTCTCCACCGTGCACAGCACCTGGTTGAGTTCGACGTCGTCGCCCGCGGCGACGTTCCAGTGCGTCACGGTCACTTCCTGCAGTCCCTCGCCGAGGTCGGGGACGCGGAATGACTTCACCCGCTCGGTGGCGTTCATGGCAGCCCCAACGCACGCTCGACGCAGTCCAGCAGCCGGTCGGGGCCAGGCAGCCACAGTCGCTCCAGCCGTGCCGGCGGGTAAGGGGTGTCGAATCCGCAGGCGCGCAACACCGGCGCCTCCAACTCGTAGAACAGCTCCTCTTGAATCCGGGCGGCCAACCCGGCACCATATCCCAGGCTGCGCGGCCCCTCGTGCATCACCACACAACGCCCGGTCCGATGAATCGACGCGGCCACGGTGTCGAAGTCCAACGGGACCAGTGATCGCAGGTCGATGACCTCGATGCTCCAACCACGTTGGCGTTGCACCTCTTCCGCCGCACCGACCGCGGTGCCGACCAGGCTGCCGTAGGTCACGACCGTCACATCCGAGCCGGGGCGGCGCACCGTCGCCCGCCCGATCGGCGGTTCGGGGCGGTCGGTGTCGACCGTGCCGCGGACCTGATAGCGCCGCTTCGGCTCGAGGTACATCACCGGGTCCGGGCAGGTGATCGCGTGGCGAAGCAGCCAGTAGGCGTCGGCCGGAGTGGACGGAACCACCACCTTGAGGCCGGCGGTATGGGCCCAATACGACTCGGTGGAGTCCGAATGATGTTCGGCGGCACCGATTCCACCGAAGGACGGGATCCGCACCGTTACCGGCATGTCGACCTCGCCGCGGGTGCGGGTGCGGTACTTCGCCAGATGGCTGACCACCTGATCGAAAGCCGGGTAGCAAAACCCGTCGAATTGAATCTCCGGTACCGGGACGAAGCCGCGCAACGCCAGACCCACCGCGATGCCGATGATGGCGGACTCGGCCAGCGGCGTGTCGAAACAGCGTGTGTCACCGAATTTTTCGGCCAGCCCCTCGGTTACCCGGAACACCCCACCCTCGACCGAGACGTCCTCACCGAACACCAGCACCCGGTCGTCGGCGGCCATCGCGTCATGCAGGCTCCGGTTGAGCGCTTGCACCATGGTCATCGACTGCGCACCCAGTGCCGCGTTCTGCGTTGCCGTGGTGAGGGTTTCGGCGGGACCGGCGGGCCGATCGGCGAGCTGGGTCATTCGATCCTCCCCAGTTCGGCCCGCAGCGCTTGGCGTTGCGCCTCCAACCCGGGCGTCATTTCGGCGTACACGCTGGTGAACACCTCGTCGATGTCGAAGTCGGGTGCCCCGAACACCGCGTCGCGCAGCTCGGTGCGCATCCGCTTCGAGCGGGCAGCGACCCGCTCCTCCAAGCGGTTCGACCACAGCCCCTGCCCCTGCAGGTAGGCGCGGTAGCGCGGGATCGGGTCGAGCGCCGCCCAGCGGTCCACCTCCTCCTGGGTCCGGTAACGGCTGGGATCATCCGACGTGGTGTGCGGGCCGAGCCGGTAGGTGACCGCCTCGATCAGGGTCGGTCCGCCGCCGGCCCGGGCGCGGGCGGTGGCCTCGGCCATCACCGCGTAGCAGGCCAGCACGTCGTTGCCGTCCACCCGGATTCCCGGCATGCCGTAGCCGATTGCCTTGTGCGCGATGGACGGTGCCTTGGTCTGTTTGTGGATCGGCACCGAGATCGCCCACTGGTTGTTCTGCACGAAGAACACGCACGGCGTGGCGAACACGGCCGCGAAGTTCAGTGCCTCATGCACGTCCCCCACGCTGGTGGCACCGTCACCGAGGAAGGCCACCGCCACCGAGTCCTCGCCGAGCCGCTGCGCGGCCATCGCCGCGCCGACGGCGTGCAGCGTCTGCGTGCCGATCGGGATCGAGGTCGGGGCGCAGCATTTCTTGGTGAATTCCAGTCCGCCGTGCCAGGTTCCGCGCCATACCGCGCCGACGTGCCCGGGCGGGATGCCGCGCACCAGGTACACGCCGAGCTCCCGGTATTGCGGAAACAACCAGTCCGTCTTGCGCAGACAGGCCGCCGCGCCCACCTGGGCGGCTTCCTGACCGCGGCAGGACGCGAACAACGCCAACTCCCCCTGGCGCTTGAGGTTGACGAACTCGGTGTCCAGCTCTCGGGTGACCACCATCATCTCGTAGAGCCAGGACAGTGTCTCCACGGGAAGGTCGCGGCCGTAGCGGAGTTCGGGCGTCGGTGTGCCGTCGGGAGCGACAAGTTGCACCGGATCGAGGTCGACGGTCATCGGTGGTTGAGGCGCCTTTGCCATACCGTCTCCCTACTTCGGTGCCGCAGGGGTCACAGCAAAAGCTCAACCGGGACCCGCCGCGAGCCGAAGTCGATCGCCAGCTACACGAAAGGCTCCGCTCGCCGCGACACTGGCGTACTCACCATTATGCGCTCAGATGAGAAGAGACCGCGGCGATCGCGACCGTGTCGCGACCACCGGGGGTTTGGGCGGGGCCGGCAGGAGCCTCCAACCATTAGACGACTTTCGATTTTGATATCGCCGGCGATATCGCTTTCGCGAAGCTTCAACCGGCGCCGGACTGCCCCGCCCTGCGCACCAGCATCTCGGCGTGCTTGAGCACCGGCGAGTCCACCATCTGGCCCTCGAAGGCGAAAACGCCACGCTCGGTCCGCGCGGCCGCCAATACCCTTCGCGCCCAGTCGACTTTGTCCTCGCTGGGGCGATAGGCGTCGCGCACGACCGGAATCTGGGTCGGGTGAATGCAGACCGTCCCGTGAAAGCCCACCGCGACGGCGTCGTAGGCTTCCGCCCGCAAGCCGTCGAGGTCGCGGATGTCCAAATGCACCGCGTCGAGGGCGATCCGGCCGAAGGTGGACGCCGCCAGCAGGACCGTCGACCGCACATGGCGGGCAACGTCGCGGTAGGCGCCGTCGGCCAGCCGGCTGGAGCTGCCCCCGAGCGCGGCGACCAGGTCCTCGGCGCCCCACATCATCGCGACGGTGCCGTCGGCGGCGGCGATCTCGGTGCTGAACACCGCCCCGCGGGGCGTCTCGATCAGCGCGATGACGTCGCGCGGTGCCAGCGCGGACACCTGGGCGGCCGACTCGGTCTTGGACAGCATCACCGTCGTGTAGGGCGTCGCGGCCAGGGCGTCCAGGTCGCGGGCGTACTCGTCGGTGCCGGCCGCGTTGATGCGCACCACGGTGCGCTCGGGGTCCAGCGGGGTCTCCCGCAGCGCCTTGCGCGCGGCGGGCTTGTCCGCTTCGGCCACCCCGTCCTCGAGGTCGAGGATCACCACGTCGGCCGCGGCGGCGGCCTTGACGAACCGCTCGGGACGGTCGGCGGGGCAGAACAGCCAGCCCGGGCCGGCGGACTGCAGGTTCACGTGGCCTCCTGGTCGCTGGGGCGCTTCTGGACCAGCGTGGTCCGCACCGCGCGCGCGATGACATCGCCGTGCTGGTTGCGACCGGTGTGCTCGAGGGTGACGATCCCTTCGCCGGGCCGGCTCTTGGACTCGCGCTTGCCGGTGCACACCGTCTCCGCGTACAGGGTGTCGCCGTGGAAGACGGGCTTGGGGAACGACACCTCGGAGAAGCCCAGGTTGGCGACGATGGTGCCCAGCGTCAGCTGCGAGACGGACAGCCCGACCAGCGCGGACAGGGTGAACATCGAGTTCACCAACCGCTCGCCCCGAAAGCCCGGCTGCTCGGCGGCCCACGCCGCGTCCAGGTGCAGCGACTGGGTGTTCATCGTCAGCGTGGTGAACAAGACGTTGTCGGCCTCGGTGATGGTGCGGCCCGGCCGGTGCAGGTAGGTCGTGCCGATCTCGAATTCCTCGAACCACAGGCCCCGCTGCATGATCGACTTGCCTTCCGTCATGAGCGCCGCTCCTCCTCATCGCTACGCTCTGCATCGTCGACGGCGCGCGTCATGACAGCCCCAGCGACCGAGCGATCAGCATCAGCTGCACTTCGGTGGTCCCCTCGCCGATCTCGAGGATCTTGCTGTCGCGGTAATGCCGCGCCACCGGGTATTCGTTCATGAACCCGTACCCGCCGTGGATCTGGGTGGCGTCGCGCGCGTTGTCCATGGCCGCCTCCGACGAGATCATCTTCGCGATCGCAGCCTCCTTCTTGAATGGCTTGCCCGCCAACATCTTCGCTGCGGCATCGTAGTACGCGGTGCGCGCGACGTGAGCACGCGCTTCCATCCGGGCGATCTTGAAGCTGATGGCCTGATACGAGCCGATCGGCTGGCCAAAGGACTGCCGCTCCTTGGCATACTTGACGCTCTCGTCGACGCAGCCCTGGGCGGCGCCGGTGGCCAGCGCGGCGATCGCGATGCGGCCCTCGTCGAGGATGGACAGAAAGTTGGCGTAGCCGGTGCCGCGGGCGCCTAGCAGGTTCTCCTCGGGGACGCGGGCGTCGGCGAAGCTCAGCGGGTGGGTATCGGACGCATTCCAGCCGACCTTGCTGTAGACCGGCTCGACGGTGAATCCCGGTGTGCCGTTGGGCACGATGATGGTCGAGATCTCCTTCTTGCCGTCACCGACCGTTCCCGTGACCGCGGTGACTGTCACCAGCTTGGTGATGTCGGTGCCGGAGTTGGTGATGAACTGCTTGCTGCCGTTGATCACCCACTCGCCGTTGTCGAGGCGGGCCGTGGTCCGGGTGGCGCCCGCGTCGGAGCCGGCGCCCGGCTCGGTGAGCCCGAAGCCGGCCAGCGCCCGGCCGGCCGTCAGTTCCGGCAGCCACTTCTGCTTCTGTTCTTCGGTGCCGAACCGGTAGATCGGCATCGCGCCAAGGCCGACGCCGGCCTCCAGCGTGATGGCCACCGACTGGTCGACCTTGCCGAGTTCCTCGAGCACCAGCGCCAGCGCGAAGTAGTCGCCGCCCATGCCGCCGTATTCCTCGGGGAACGGCAGGCCGAACAGCCCCATCTCGCCCATCTTGGCCACCACTTCGTACGGGAAGCTGTGCTCTTCATCGTGTTTGGCCGAAACCGGCGCGACCACGGTGCGCGCGAACTCGGCCACGGTGTCGCGAAGATCCTCGTATTCCTTGGATAGCGTTCCCGTCGTGATGGATGTCGTCATGTCTCGTCCTTACTCGAATCGGCTGCTGTGTCGGGCTCTTCGGGGACCAGCCGGGCCAGCACTTGGTCGACGGTGACCTGATCGCCGACGGACACCAAGACCTCCACCCGTCCCGAAACCGGTGCGGACAGCGAATGTTCCATCTTCATCGCCTCCACGACCACCACCACGTCACCCTCGGATACCTCGGTGCCCGAGGGGACCTGGACCGCGATGACGCTGCCGGGCATGGGGCTGAGGATCTCGGCCTGCTGCCCGCCTGCCGCGCGGTGAATCTTGTGCTCTTCGGCCTCGCGCAGGTGCCAGGCCCCCCGCTCGTCGGCGATCCACAGGTGCCGGTCGGCCTCCGCCCACCGGTATTCGCGGCGCACGCCGTCCAGCGTGAGGTCCATGCGGGAACCGTCGACCCGTACGCCGGCGGAACGGATCTCGCCCGAGCCCACCTGCACCCGGGCGGCGTCCGGTGTGCCCCATACCGAGACGGTGTCGCTGCGCAGCGGGGTCTGCATCTCGGTGCGGACGGGCGCCGGCGCCCCACCGACCCGCCATCCGGTGGGCACCGCCCAGGGGTTGCCCGCGGCCCGACGGTCCAGCGCCCACTGGCGGTAGAGGCCCCCGGCGGCGAGCACGTCGTCGGGGGCCGGCAGCGGTGCGAAGTCCGCCACCCGCTCGTCCAGCAGCGCAGTGTCCAGGTCGCCGGCGCGGACGCGCTCGTCGGCCAGCAGGAACCTGAGGAATTCGATGTTGGTCTGCACCCCGAGGATCGCCGTGTGTGCCAGTGCCCCGTCGAGTTTCGCCAGCGCCTCGTCGCGGTCCTCCCCGTGGGTGATGACCTTGCTCAGCATCGGGTCGTAGTCGCTGCCGATCAGCGTGCCCGCCAGCAGCGACGAGTCGACGCGGACCCCGGCCCCGGAAGGTTCGACCACCCGCAGCACCCGGCCGCCGGTGGGCAGGAAGCCGCGTGCGGGATCCTCGGCGTACACCCGGGCCTCGATGGCGTGGCCGTGCAATTCGATGTCGTCCTGCGCGAAGCTCAGCTTCTCGCCGGCGGCCACCCGTAGCTGCCACTCGACCAGGTCCAAACCGGTAATCGCCTCGGTGACCGGGTGTTCCACCTGCAGCCGGGTGTTCATCTCCATGAAGAAGAACTCGTCCGGCCGGTCGGCGGAGACGATGAACTCCACCGTGCCCGCGCCGACGTAGTCGACGCTGCGAGCGGTGTTGCAGGCGGCCGCCCCGATGCGGGCGCGGGTCTGTGGGTCGAGCAAGGGCGAGGGCGCCTCCTCGATCACCTTCTGGTGGCGCCGCTGCAGGCTGCACTCCCGCTCGCCGAGATGCACCACGTTGCCGTGGGTGTCGGCGAGCACCTGCACCTCGATGTGCCTGGGCCGCAACATGAACCGCTCGAGGAACAGGGTGTCGTCGCCGAACGACGAGGCGGCCTCCCGGCGAGCGCCCACCAAGGCCTCGCGCAGCCGGCTCGGGTCGTCCACCAGGCGCATGCCTTTGCCGCCGCCGCCCGCCGACGGCTTGATCAACACCGGGTAGCCGACCTCTTCGGCGGCCGCGACGAGCTCGTCGTCGCTGAGTCCGGGCTTGGCCACCCCGGGAACCACCGGCACGTCGAACGCGGCGACCGCATTCTTGGCGGTGATCTTGTCGCCCATCACCTGTATCGCTTGCGGCGGCGGGCCCAGGAACACCACACCGGCACGCTCGCAGGCGGCGGCGAATTCCGCGTTCTCCGAGAGGAACCCGTAGCCCGGGTGGATCGCCTGCGCTCCTGTGCGCGCCGCCGCGTCCAGCACCTTGCCGATGTCTAGGTAGCTCTCGCGCGCCGCGGCGGGCCCCAGGCGAACGGCCGTGTCGGCCTCCAGGACGTGGCGGGCGTTGGCGTCGGGGTCGCTGTACACCGCGACCGAGCGGACGCCCAGCCGGCGCAGGGTCCCCATCACCCGGACCGCGATCTCGCCGCGGTTGGCCACCAATACGGTCTCGAACATGGCCATCACATCCGGAAGACGCCGTAGGAGACCGGCTCCAGCGGGGCATGGGCACATATCGAAAGGGCCAGCCCGACAACCGTTCTGGTGTCGGCCGGATCGATGATGCCGTCGTCCCACAGGCGCGCGGTGGAATAGTACGGGTTGCCCTGGTACTCGTATTGGGCGCGGATCGGCGCCTTGAAGGCCTCCTCCTCGTCAGGCGGCCAGGGTTTGCCGGACGCGGCGAGCTGTTCGCCGCGCACCGTGGCCAGCACCGACGCGGCCTGCTCGCCGCCCATCACCGAGATCCGGGCGTTGGGCCACATCCACAGGAAGCGCGGCGAGTACGCCCGCCCGCACATCGAATAGTTGCCCGCCCCATAGGATCCGCCGATCACGACGGTCAGCTTGGGCACCCGGGCGCACGCCACCGCGGTCACCATCTTGGCGCCGTGCTTGGCGATGCCGCCCGCTTCGTAGTCGCGACCGACCATGAACCCGGCGATGTTCTGCAGGAACAGCAGCGGGATCTTGCGTTTGTCGCAGAGCTCGATGAAATGCGCGCCTTTCAAGGCGGATTCGCTGAACAGGACGCCGTTGTTGGCGATGATGCCGACGGGATGGCCGTGGATGCGGGCGAAGGCGGTCACCAGCGTCTTGCCGTAATTGGTCTTGAACTCGCTGAACTCACCACCGTCGACCAGCCGCACGATCACCTCGTGCACGTCGTAGGGCACTCGGGGGTCCGGCGGCACCACGTCGTAGAGCTCGGTCTGCGCATGCTTGGGCTCGACCGCGGGACGGACGTCCCATTGGCTGGGCTCGCGCGGGCCGAAGGTGGCCGCGATCGCGCGCACGATGCGCAGCGCGTGCTCGTCGTCGTCGGCGAGGTGGTCGGTGACACCGGAGACCCGCGAGTGCAGGTCGCCGCCGCCGAGGTCCTCGGCCGAGACGATCTCACCGGTCGCCGCCTTCACCAGGGGCGGGCCGCCGAGGAAGATGGTGCCCTGTTCGCGGACGATGACGGCCTCGTCGCTCATGGCCGGCACATACGCGCCACCAGCCGTGCACGAACCGAGGACGGCGGCCACCTGCGGGATTTCCTTGGCGCTCATGGTCGCCTGGTTGTAGAAGATCCGGCCGAAGTGCTCGCGGTCGGGGAAGACCTCGTCTTGCCGCGGGAGGAACGCACCCCCGGAGTCCACCAGGTAGATGCAGGGCAGGCGGTTCTGCAGCGCGACCTCCTGCGCGCGCAGGTGCTTCTTGACCGTGATCGGGTAGTAGGTGCCACCCTTGACCGTGGCGTCGTTGGCGACGATCACGCACTCCCGCCCGGACACCCGGCCGATCCCGGTGATGATTCCCGCGCCCGGGGACTCGTCGTCGTACATGCCGTTTGCGGCCAGCGGGGCCAGCTCCAAGAACGGGCTGCCCGGGTCGAGCAGTCGGTCCACCCGCTCGCGCGGCAGCAGCTTGCCACGACTGACGTGGCGTTCGCGCGCGCGTTCGTTGCCGCCCAGCGCCGCGGCCGCCAGCTTGGCGTTCAACTC
Source organism: Mycobacterium sp. E2497 (assembly GCF_001668695.1). Taxonomy (NCBI): domain Bacteria; kingdom Bacillati; phylum Actinomycetota; class Actinomycetes; order Mycobacteriales; family Mycobacteriaceae; genus Mycobacterium; species Mycobacterium sp. E2497. Next base: position 4,180 of record NZ_LZKD01000168.1, on the reverse strand, counting down.
GGCGACCAGCCGGCGGTGCTCTTCGGCGAACGATGGCGCGGTCATCACTGTTGAAGTCACGAATGCCTCCCGGTTGTCGCCAGCACAAGCGGCGGTTCGGTTTTGTCCAGCACCTCGTCGACCGAGACGCCGGGGGCGGTCTCGATCAAGTGCAAACCGTCGTCGCGGACGTCGATGACGGCCAGATCGGTGATGATGCGGTCGACACAGCCCGTGCCGGTCAACGGAAGAGTGCACCGCGCAACGATTTTCGGGCTGCCGTCGCGCGCGGTGTGCTCCATCATCGCGATCACCTTGCGGGCGCCGTGGACGAGGTCCATCGCGCCGCCCATTCCCTTCACCATCTTCCCGGGAACCATCCAGTTGGCCAGGTCGCCGGTGGCCGAGACCTGCATCGCCCCCAGCACGGCGACGTCGAGATGTCCGCCGCGGATGATCCCGAACGAGTCCGAGGAACCGAAGAAAGCAGCACCCGGCATCGTGGTGACCGTCTCTTTGCCGGCGTTGATCAAATCCGCGTCGGCGTCCTCGGGCCGCGGATAGGGTCCGACGCCCAGGATCCCATTCTCCGAATGCACGACGACGGTGACGCCGGGCGGGATGTGGTTGGGCACGAGGGTGGGCATCCCGATGCCGAGGTTGACGTATTGGCCGTCCTCGAATTCCGCGGCCACCCGCGCCGCCAAACCCTCTCGGCTCCAACTCATTGCCGCACCGTTGTCTTCTCGATCGGCTTGTCCGGTTCGGGCACGTGCACGACCCGCTGCACGAAGACGCCCGGGGTGTGCACCGTCGCGGGGTCGATCTCTCCCGGCTCGACGAGGTGCTCCACCTCGGCGATGGTGACGGTGCCGGCCCGCGCACAGTCCGGATTGAAGTTGGCGGCGGCCCGCCGGTAGACGAGGTTGCCGTGCCGGTCGCCCTTCCAGGCGTGCACCAGCGCGAAGTCGGTGCGGATGGCCCGTTCCAGGACATAGGTGACACCGTCGAATTCACGGGTCTCCTTCGGCGGTGACACCACGGCCACCGCGCCGGATGCGTCGTAGCGCCACGGCAACCCACCGTCGGCGACGGGAGTCCCGACGCCAGCGGGGGTGTAGAAGGCCGGGATACCGATCCCGCCGGCGCGCAGCCGCTCCGCGAGCGTGCCCTGTGGGGTGAGCTCCACCTCGAGCTCACCTGCGAGGAACTGGCGAGCGAACTCCTTGTTGTCACCGACATAGGAGGCGACGGCCCGGCGAATCCGCTTGTGCTCCAAAAGATGAACCAATCCGACGCCGTTTCCGCCGCAGTTGTTGGACACCGTCTCCAGGTCACGCACGCCGGTCGTCACCAGCGCGGCGATCAGCGCCTCGGGGATGCCGCAGAACCCGAAGCCCCCCACCGCCAGGGAGGATCCGTCGGTTATGTCGGCAACCGCCTCGGCGGCCGTCGCCACCACCTTGTCCATCGCCGCAGCAGCCTCCTTGCCGTCGGGCGGGTTTGAGTTAATGCTCATTAACTCGCCGCTGAGAATACCATCGCCGACCCCACCGGTCCAGAAACGCCGTCCCGGCGCCGTGCCACCCGTTGTCGCAGGTTAATCGCGAATAACTCGTGCTAAGTTAGTGGCGATTAACCAACTGGACCGGGGGTCCGTCATGACAACGTCCACCTCCGACGGGCGGCCCGGCTCTGCCGATGCCCCGAAGCGTCGCAGCCAGCTGAAATCCGACCGGCGCCTGCAGCTACTCTCGGCGGCCGAGCGGCTGTTCGCCGAGCGCGGCTTCCTCGCCGTGCGGCTGGAAGACATCGGCGCCGCCGCCGGTGTCAGCGGGCCGGCGATCTACCGGCACTTCCCCAACAAGGAGTCGCTGCTGGTCGAATTGCTGGTGGGCATCAGCGCGCGGTTGCTCGCCGGCGCCCGCGACGTGCGGGCCCGCAATTCCGCCGCGGCCGCGGCGCTGGACGGTTTGATCGACTTCCATCTCGACTTCGCGCTCGGCGAGCCGGACCTGATCCGCATCCAGGACCGCGACCTCGCGCATCTGCCCGAGGCCGCCGAAAAGCAGGTGCGCAAAGCGCAACGCCAGTACGTCGAGGTGTGGGTCGGGGTGCTGCGCGAGCTGAACCCCGACCTGGCCGAGGCCGATGCCCGGCTGACCGCCCACGCGGTGTTCGGCCTGCTGAACTCGACGCCGTACAGCTTGAAATCGCCGGACGCCTCGCGCGGCAAACCTGCCCGCGCCGCGCGATCCCGCGCCGTCATGCGGGCGATGACGGTCGCCGCGCTCGCCGCCGGCGGCGAGCGCGCCTGAGTCCCCGCCGTGAGGTGATTCGCCGTTCCGGCGCTCGGCGCAGGTACTCTGCAAACCATGAGGTGGACATGAACGATTCACGTCCCACCGACCGGCTCAGTCCGTCTCTGCCGGGATCGGGGCAGCAGGGCCCGTGGTACCCGCCGCCGGCTGATCCGGCCTACGCCGATCAGACGCCCTACGCGCCCGCCTACGGCGGGCAAGCACCGCCGTGGGCAAACGACACCAACACCACCAAACAGCTGCCGGCGTACTGGCAGCACGAGCTTCCCCCGTCGGGCCAACTGCCTCCCCCGGGCCTGGCTCCCCCGCCGCCGGAGGGCCCTAAACCCCCACCGCGTTGGCTGTGGATCGTCGCCGGTGCAGCCGTGCTGCTGGTGGTCGCCTTGGTCATCGCCCTGGTGCTGGTGAACGACGCGATCAAGACGCAGACCGCCGTCCCGCCGCTGCCTGCCATGCCGGAGACGACTCCGACCATGCCGAGCCCGTCGACGCGCCCGTCCCAGCCGCGCATCCCGGCCCCGGTGCCGCCGACCGGCGGCTCGCCGACGCCCAGCGAGTCGCCCGGACCGGCCGGGATGCAAGACATCGTCTACAGCGTGGCCGGCGACGGCCGGGCGATCAGCATCATGTACATCGACACCGGGGACGTCATCCAGACCGAATTCAACGTCGCATTGCCCTGGAGCAAAGAGGTCAGCCTGCCCAAGGCGGCCACGCACCCGGCCAACGTCACCATCGTCAACATCGGCCACAACGTCACCTGCTCGGTCACCGTCAACGGAGTGCAGATGAGCCAGCGCGTCGGCGTGGGCCTGACAATCTGCGACGCCAGGGGCTGAGCCGCTACGTCGGTTCGGCCGCGAGGGCACCGCGCGCAGGGACCCGAACCGCCAGCATGGCGAGCAGGCCGGCGATCAGCACCAGCGAGATGCCACCGAGGCCTGCGCGCACGGCGCCGAATATGTCCACGAACACGGAGAACAACCACGGCGCGACGAACGCCACCGCCCGCCCGGTCATGGTGTACAGGCCGAACGCGACGCCTTCCCGCCCGTGCTTGGCCATCTGCAGCAGCAGTGCACGTGAGGACGACTGCGACGGCCCGATGAACATGCACAGCAGCAGGCCGCACGTCCAGAAGGCCACCGAACCCGACAGCAGCATCAGGGTGAGGCCCAGAACAACGATCGCGGCCAGCGACCCCACGATGACGGGCTTCGACCCGATCCGGTGATCGACGAACCCGCCCAGCACCGCGCCCACCGCCGCGACCACGCTGGCCACCACTCCGAAGATGAGCACGTCGCCCTGGGAGATGCCGTAGACGTTGACGCCGAGCACGGCGCCGAAAGCGAAGATCGCCGCCAGCCCGTCCCGGAACAGCGCGCTCGCGAACAGGAAGTAGACCAGGTTGCGGTCGCGCCGCCATTCGGCGGACACCTCCGTGAACAGCTTGCGGTAGCCGCCGAGCATGCTGGTCGGCTCGTGCACCTCGGCCGAGTCGGGAAGCCGGTGTGCGACGAACAGCAATGGCAGGGCAAAGATCGCCAGCCACGCCGCCGCGACCAGCATCGCCTCCCGGACGTAGAGGCCGTCGTGAAGAGGCACCCGCAGCAGCCCCCGCGTCGCGTGCGGACCCGAGCCCGAGCCCGAGATGAACCCGCTGTAGACCACCAGCAGCAGCAGGACGCTGCCGACGTAGCCCGCCGCCCAGCCCAACCCGGAGATCCGGCCGGCGGTCTGCGGCGTCGAAAGTTGGCGCAGCATCGCGTTATACGGGACGCTGGCCAGGTCACCGCACGCCGCCGTCGCGCTCACGTGTGCGATGTTCTTCGTCCACGACCGCCCCGGCTACCTGTGGGCGGGGCTGGTACTGATGG
>NZ_LZKD01000167.1:0-19820 GCF_001668695.1 Mycobacterium sp. E2497 | reverse complement strand
GCGAGCGCGCCAGCGCGCGACGGCTGGGCCTGGACCGCATCCCGCTCTACCAGATCCACCAATCCAATCCACTGGTCCCCGACACCGTGATCATGCCGGGCATGCGCGACCTGCTCGACAGCGGCAAGATCGGCGCGGTCGGCGTCTCCAACTACTCGCTGGAGCGGTGGCGGAAGGCCGACGCCGCGCTCGGCCGGCCGGTCGTCAGCAACCAGGTGCACTTCTCGCTGGCGCACGGCGGGCCGCTGGAGGATCTGGTGCCCTTCGCCGAGCGGGAGAACCGCATCGTGATCGCCTACAGCCCGCTCGAGCAGGGGCTGCTGGGCGGCAAGTACGGCCTGGACAACCGGCCCGGTGGCATCCGGGCGCTGAATTCGTTGTTCGGCACGGAGAACCTGCGCCGCGTCGAGCCGCTGTTGCAGACGCTGCGCGACGTGGCGACCACCGTCGGTGCCAAACCGGCTCAGGTGGCGCTGGCGTGGCTGATCAGTCATCCGGGGGTCGTCGCGATCCCCGGCGCGTCCAGCGTCGAGCAGCTCGAATTCAACGTCGCCGCCGCCGACGTCGAACTGCCGGCGGACGCCCGTGAGGCGCTCACCGGGGCGGCCCGCGCCTTCCGGCCGGTCTCGGCCGGGCGTTTCCTGACCGACCTGGTCCGGGAGAAGCTGGGCCGCTAGTTTCGCGCCGAGGTTGCCGTCAGGGCTGTGGCCAGGCGCTCGAGAACAGCCACCACGGCAATCTCGGCGCGGCGGCGCGGACGCGCAGACCCGCGGACCCGTTAGGACTGGGCGGAATCGGCGAACGCGGCGGGGCTGGCGGGCGCGCCCCTGGCCACCACCACCGGCATCGAGGTCGCGGCGTTGGTCCGCAGGATGGTGTGCACCACGTCGATGAGGTCCTCGACCGGCATCAGCTTGCCGGGCATGCAGCCGCGGGAGGCCCACAGCGGCACGGCCTTCATCGCAAGGTCCATGTCCCAGCCGATGTTCATTCCCGTGGCCGCGTCCCCCTCGCCACCCGGGCATTCGCCGACGATCAGGGTGGTGAAGCCGATGTCGGGGTGTTCGGCCCGCCAGGCGTCGACCATCCGCTCGAGGGCCGCCTTGCTGACGCCGTACGCGCCGAGGCCCGGCCACGGCGGCCCGAACGTGCCGGCGTCGGAGGACAGGTAGACGGCCTTGCCCGCGGAGACCGTCAGGTGCGGCACCGCCGCGGCCGTCACCAGCGCGGCGCCGATGACGTTGGTGTCGAAGATGCGCCGCCAGGTCGCGGCGTCGGTGTCGACCATGCGGACCAGCGGGCCGACGGCGGGGGTGTAGACGACGTTGTCGATGCCGCCCAGGGCGTCGGCCGCGGCGGCGATCGCAGACCGGCACGACGCCTCGTCGGTGACGTCGCATTCGATGGCGATCGCGCCCGGGCCGGCCTCCCTGGCCGCCGCCTCGATCCGATCGCGGCGCCGGGCCAACAGGGCGACCTGGTCGCCGCGCTGGGCGAGGCCCACGCCGATGCAACGACCGAGTCCGCTCGAGGCGCCCACCACCACTGTCCTTGACATATTTGCCCTCTCTTGTAACGAGCTGCCGTCGGCAAGAACCTACCGGATATCGCCCGTCACGCGGTGATGGTTGGGCTGCTCAATTCCGGACGACGGTGTTCCGGTCGCCGAACTTGGCCTGGTACATGGCCGTGTCCGCCCGGGCCGTGACCGCGTCGACGGAGTCACCGGGCAGGGCGAGGGTGGCGCCGATGCTCAGCGTCGCGTACAGCGCCTTGCCGGAGACATAAATGGGTTCGGCGGCACGGCAACGAATCTTTTCGGCCACCTGGGTGAGCTCGTCGATGCTGCGGACGCCGGGCAACAGGACCAGCATTTCGTCGCCGCCCGTCCGGCCGACGGTGTCTCCGCGTCGAACGCTGCCGCGAACCCGCGCGGCCAAGGTCGCGAGTACGAAGTCGCCGATGCCGTGTCCCCACGTGTCGTTGATGTCCTTGAAATGGTCTACGTCGCAGAACAACACGCCGACATACATTCCCGGCGGTCGCGGTTGCTCCAGCGCCGCGGCGAGCCGGCCGATGGCCTCGGCCCGGTTCACCAGGCCGGTCAGGGTGTCGAACCGGGCCAGCCGTTCGAGTCGCTGCTCGGCCTCGACCTGATCGTCGACGATGCGCAGCGAGGCGATCAGTCCGTCGGTCCTGCCGTCGGCGTCGACATACGGCTTCCCGTGGCCGTCGACCCAGTGGAAACTGCCGTCGGTGGAGCGGATCCGGAACCGTTGCAGGACCGATGCACCGCCGGCGATCCGCTGCAACGCCGACACGATCGCATCGCGGTCATCACGGTGGATCTGGCGGCTGAATTGTGCACCGGTCCAGTGTTCGGGTGGCCCGCCGAACGCGGCCTCAACCGACGGTGAGATCCACGCGACGTCCTCGCCGCGGAGGTGGACGATGACGTCGACCGCATTGTCGGCGATGAGGCGGTAGCGCGCCTCGGCGTCGGCGCGTTCCTTGCTGACCAGCTCCTTCTCAATCAACAGTTTCTGTTCGCGCTGAATGAAGAAGAACGTGATCGCCCCGACGACGGCCGTGCCCAGCAGTATGGAAAACGTCCAGTCCGCGTGCTCGCCCAGACGAAGCCGCAGGAAGAAGGGCCGCGACAGCGCGACGACGACCGGAAGCGCGGCGAGCAGGACCGCCAGCCGCAGCAGCGTCTTCTTGTCGGGCCGGGCGAGCAGCCAGGCGACCGGAGACCGGTCGGGGCGTGCCAGCGTTGTCGCGGCGCCGAGCAGCAGCAGGGCCACGGCCGTCATGAGCGCCTGGCCGGTCGACGGCGAGAAGCCCACCAGCGCCAACGCGCCGAACAGGTAGGCCCCGACCGTGACGAATGGGATGAGCGCGCCGGCCGCCATGCACGCGGGCCAGACCACGCGGGTTCCGCGATCCACGCGAATCAATGCCGCCGCGGCCGCCAGGGGCAGGACCGACGACGTCGTTTGCGCGCTGGGGCGCCCCGGCCACGTCTGTTGCGACGCGCGCACCGCGTCGGAGAACCACACCAGGTCCAGGCCGGTCGACGGCCTGCCGATGACGTACTCCACGACGGTGACGGCCGCAAGGGCCCCTACCGCCAGGGCGAGGCCCCGCCCGGCCCACACCCGCCCCCGCGAGGGGCGACCGGACTGGAGCAGGATCGCCGCAGCCAGCCCTACCAGCCACAACGAAGTCCATGGCATCATCTGCGGCCAGGCCGGGTCGATCCGGGTCAGCCGGTCGATGCCGGTCGTCCAGCCCACCCAGGTCAGGGCGGCAAGGGCAAACACCACCAGCAGGGCGATCCGCCTGCACCAGGCCACGTCGTTCAGACACGAGTCGGGGCTCGACTTGTCCATCGGCTGCCCCTTCCTCCCCCGCGGCGGTGCAACCGACAGTGTGCGGGAAGGGGCGGCCGGCGGCGGAGGGCACAAGGTAACCAATCTGTGGGCGAAAGGTCACCGCTCGCGCACGATCGCCGCGGCGCGCCGCCGGTGCGGGTCAGGCCCCGTCGGGGGCCTGCAACACCACGGCGGTGTGCGCGTCCACGGTGAAGGTGCCTCCCCCGGGCACTTCCTCCGCGGGCGTCTCCTCGTCGGGGCCGGTGAACACCACGAGCTGCCAAGCGGCGCCGAATTCCTTTGCCGGCAAAGTGAATTCGATCGGCTCGTAGTGAGCGTTGAAGCACAGCAGGAACGAGTCGTCGAGCACCCGCTGCCCCCGCGCGTCGCGGTCGGGGATGCCGTGCCCGTTGAGGAACACGGTGACGGATTTCGCGAACCCCGCGCCCCAGTCCTCCTCGGTCATCTCGGTGCCCTCGGGGGTGAACCAGGCGATGTCGGGCAGCCCGTCCTGACCCCGGCGGCCCAGCGGCTTTCCGGAGAAGAACCGGCGCCGGCGGAAGACCGGATGGTTGCCGCGCAGCGCCGACACCAGCCGGGTGAACTCCAGCAGGCCGTTGTCGGCTTTCGCCCAGTCGATCCAGGTGAGCTCGTTGTCCTGGCAGTAGCCGTTGTTGTTGCCGTTCTGGGTGCGGCCCAGCTCGTCGCCGTGGCAGATCATCGGCACACCCTGCGACAGCAGCAGCGTGGTCAGGAAGTTGCGCTGCTGGCGGGCGCGCAGCGCGTTGACGTCCGGGTCATCCGTCGGCCCTTCCGCGCCGCAGTTCCACGACCGGTTGTGGCTCTCGCCGTCGTTGTTGTCCTCGCCGTTGGCCTCGTTGTGCTTCTCGTTGTAGGACACCAGGTCACGCAGCGTGAAGCCGTCGTGGGCGATGACGAAGTTGATCGAGGCCACCGGCCGGCGCGCGGTGTGCTCGTAGAGGTCGGCGGACCCGGACAGCCGGTAGGCGAACTCGTCGAGCGTCGACGGCTCGCCGCGCCAGAAGTCGCGGACGGCATCGCGGTACTTGCCGTTCCATTCCGTCCATTGCGGTGGGAAGTTGCCGACCTGGTAACCACCCGGCCCGACGTCCCAGGGTTCGGCGATCAGCTTGACCTGGCTCACCGTCGGATCCTGTTGCACGAGTTCGAAGAACGTCGCCAGGCGGTCCACGTCGTAGAACTCGCGGGCCAGCGTCGAGGCCAGATCGAACCGGAAGCCGTCGACGTGCATCTCGGTGACCCAGTAGCGCAGCGAGTCCATGATCAGCTGCAGCGCGTGCGGGTGCCCGACGTTGAGGCTGTTGCCGGTGCCGGTGTAGTCCATGTAGTAGCGCTTGTCGTCGTCGACCAGCCGGTAGTACGCGGCGTTGTCGATGCCGCGGAACGACAGCGTCGGGCCCATGTGGTTGCCCTCGGCCGTGTGGTTGTAGACGACGTCGAGGATGACCTCGATGCCGGCCTCGTGCAGCGCGCGCACCATCGCCTTGAACTCCTGCACCTGGCCGCCCGGTGACGCGGAGCTAGAGTACTTGAAGTCGGGCGCGAAGAAGCCGATCGTGTTGTAACCCCAGTAATTCGAGAGGCCCTTGTCCACCAGGGTGGAGTCGTTGGCGAAGTGGTGCACCGGCATCAGCTCGATGGCGGTGACGCCGATGCTCTTGAGGTGCTCGATGATCACCGGGTGTGCCACGGCCGCGTAGGTGCCGCGCTGCTGCTCGGGGATGTCGGGGTGGGTCTGCGTCAGGCCCTTGACGTGCGCCTCGTAGATGACCGTGTCGGCATACTGGTGGTCCGGCGGCCGGTCGTTGCCCCAGTCGAAGTAGGGGTTGATCACCACCGACTTGGGCATGAACGCGGCCGAGTCGTCGTCGTTGCGGCTGTCCGGATCGCCGAAGTTGTAGCTGAACAGGGCCTGATCCCACTCGAACGAGCCGTCGATGGCCTTCGAATACGGGTCCACCAGCAGCTTGTTCGGGTTGCACCGCAGGCCGTTCTGCGGGTCGTACGGGCCGTGCACGCGGTAGCCGTAACGCTGACCGGGTTCGATGTTGGGGATGTAGGCGTGCCAAATGTAACCGTCGACCTCGGGCAAAAGGACCCGGCTCTCGGTGCCGTCGGCGTCGAACAGGCACAACTCCACCCGTTCGGCCACTTCGCTGAACACGGCGAAATTGGTGCCCGCACCGTCGTAGGTCGCGCCCAGGGGATAGGCCCGGCCCGGCCACACCTCTCCGGTGGGCGTGGGGGCGGGTGTTTCTGCGGAGGTCATGGCGCAATCAATACCCTACCCGCGCCACCCCCAAACGGTCGCGCGGAAGAGATTGCACCCCAACGATTTTCAGGGCCTGAGGATGACCTTGACCGCCCCGTCCTGCTTCTTCTGGAAGATCTCGTACGCGTGCGGGGCCGCGTCGAGCGGCAGCACGTGGGAGGCGAATGTGTCGACGCCGAGGGGGTCGTCGTCGGTGAGCAGCGGCATGATGTCGTCCACCCACCTCTTCACGTTCGCCTGGCCCATCCGCAGCGTCACCTGCTTGTCGAACAGGGTGAGCATCGGCAACGGGTCCGCCATCCCGCCGTACACCCCGATCAGCGATATCGTGCCGCCGCGGCGCACGATGTCGATTGCCGAATACAGCGCACTGAGCCGGTCCACCCCCGCCGTCTGCATGAGCCGCCTGGCGAAGACGTCGGGCAGCAGGCCGGTGGCCTGCTGGGCCAGCCGGGCCGCCGGGGAACCGTGCGCTTCCATGCCCACAGCGTCGATGACGGAGTGGGAGCCGCGCCCGTCGGTCAGGTCCCGGATCGCGTCGCCCAGCGAGGAATCCAGCCGCCCCAGGTCGATGGTGTGAATACCGCGTTGCGCGGCGCGTCCCAGGCGTTCGGCCACCAGGTCGACGGCCAACACCCGGTAGCCGAGATGATCTGCGATGCGCGCGGCCATGTCGCCGATGGGCCCCAGGCCGAGCACCGTCACCGTGCCGCCGTCAGGGATGTCGGCGTAGGCCACCGCCTGCCACGCGGTGGGCAGCACGTCGGACAGATAGACGAATCGCGAATCTGGCGGTCCCACAGGGACTTTGATGTGGGTGAACTGCGCCTGAGGGACGCGCAGCAACTCGGCTTGCCCACCGGGGACTTCGCCGTAGAGCTCCGAGTAGCCGAACAGCGCGGCGCCCATGCCCTGCTCGCGCACCTGGGTCGTCTCGCATTGGGTGTAGAGCTGGTGGTCGCACATGTAGCAACTGCCGCAAGAGATTTGGAACGGGATCACGACGCGGTCCCCGACCCGCAGGTCGCCCGTCTCGCCGCCGACCTCGCGCACGATTCCCATGGGTTCGTGCCCCAGGATGTCGCCGGGCTTCATGAAAGCCCCGAGGATCTCGTACAGATGCAGATCGGATCCGCAGATATTGGTCGACGTGACTTCGATGATGGCGTCGGTGGGCTTCTCGATCTTCGGATCGGGCACCGACTCCACCCGCACGTCGCGCTTGCCGTGCCACGTGACAGCTTTCATGAGGATGGCACATACCCGCCTGGGCGGGCGCGAAACTCGGGCCGATGCGGCCCGCTAGCCGTGACAGCGCTTGAGTGGATGCTCGCTGTCGACGAGTCCCTGGGCGATGTCGATGAGCCTGGTGTTGGACTGTTGCGAGAGGCGGGTGAGCAGTTCGAACGCCTCGATGGCGTCGAGGTTGAAGCGCTCCATGATGATTCCCTTGGCCTGGCCGATCATGTCCCGCGATGCCAGTGCGCTGCGGAACTGGTCCTGGCGCCGCAACATCGACCACGCCAGCGCGATGTGGGTGGCGTAAACGGCGCCGAGCTCCAGCGAGTCGTCGGGGAACGCGTGCGGGGCGTCGGCGTAGAAGTTGAGCGCGGCCATGCTGCCGCGGTCGACGAACAACTCGTAGGACAGGATTGATCGGATGGGGGTCTGCTCCAGCGCATGCCGCCGATAGCGCGGCCACCGCTGTTCTTCGCTGAGGTCCTCGACGTGCATCACGTGGTGACGCCAGGCGGCCTCCACACACGGCCCCTCCGCGTACCGGTTCTGGATCTCGTCCAACAGGACCGGGTAACGGTGCGTGGCGGCCACGTTGGTGACGGACTTACTGCGCTCGGCGAGGGTGATCCCCGCGTACTGCGAGCCCACCACATGCAGAACGCCGTTGCCGATGAGTTCGTTGAGCCCTGCCGCGGTGTCGATTTCCCGGCGTTCGAGGTTCGACACCATCTCGGCGAGCTGGGCGACCACCACCGCACTGCCGTTCTGCATAGCATCCCCCTTCGAACGTCTGCCCCCTGGGTGACCGCCCAAGGGGCGAATTAGGGCACACTTCTTTTCGAGAGCCACGCCTCGCAGGTTCGATCGTTGAAAACGTGAGTTCGGTGTGTCAACCCACCAAGCGTAGTCTATCGGCCAATTAGCGAAGCGCAACCTCCCACGCCAATCACTCTGCTTGGTTCGGCAGCAGCACTGCATACACGTAATGCGCTGGCAATAAACATTTTTCGCCACAACTACCGAATTCGCCGGCCACCGCCGTCGGTGTCGAGGACCGGTCAGCCTTCGGCCGACTGCTGGGCCTTCGCGTACACCAGCTGCAGGAAGTCGGCGCCGGCCAGCACCGTGAAGACGCCCGCGATCAGGCGGGTGAACCGCGGCGCGAACACCAGGCCGATCGCGAAGCCGGTCGCCACCCACATATCCAGGCAGAACGGACAGGTCAGCAGCTCCCCCAGGCTGTGCCGGAGCGGGCTTTCGTCGCGGACCTCCTCCATGACCTCCGCCGGCCCGCCGGTGCCCGCATAGCGCGTGAACGGCGCGCGCAGCGGGCTCGTCACCGCGTCCTTGGTCAGGGTGCGGGAGAGCTTGTGGGTGCCCAGGGTCACCGTGACCAAGTCCTGGATTCGCCAGCGATTCGGTAGCGTGCGCCCGCTGAGCAGCGCGGCGGCGGTCGCGATGGCCACCACGGCGCTGTAGATCACCAACACCGCCACGTAGCCGCCCAGCGGCCGGGACGCCTCACCGCGATACGCGTCCGCCTCGCGCCGTGCGCCGTCGACCACCTGGGTCTTGGCTTCCGCCACGTCTGCCATTGCATCTCCTTCACCTCAGGGGCACAGCAGGCTGGATACCCGGTGGCGGTGCGTGCAATCGGTGGACCCGCGGGGCGGTCAGACACCCTGTTCACCGGCGGCGGCGCCGGTGAACCTCGCGCCCCGGACGGCGTTGCGCAGCGTCCGGTTGGTGGACCGCAGGTCGGTGTTGGCCGCCGACAGCGACGCGTTGTGGTCCTCGAGGTCGAGGATGCGGGCGATCCCGGCCAGGTTGACGCCGGCGTCGACGAGCTCACTGATGCGCTTGAGCCGGGCCAGGTCGTCGGCGCTGTAGCGCCGGGTGCCGCCGTCGCTGCGCGCCGGCGTGATCAGACCATGGCGTTCGTACAGGCGCAACGACTGCACCGCGATGCCCGAAAGCTCGGCGGCCACCGAGATGCCGTACACGCCGTGATCGGACGCCGGGGCGCCGGAATCGCCGCGTTGGTCGGTCATCACGCGTCTCCTCGAAGCTAGCTGGCTCAGAAAATCTATTTATCACACTTGCGACATAGTGTCGACAGTGCTATAAGAAATCTATGTCATTAGACATAGGTAATTGCCAGACCACAACCCAGATCGGAGTGAGAGGTGACCACCATGCTGATGCGTAGCGACCCCTTCCGTGACCTCGACCGCTTTACCCAGCAGGCGTTCGGCACGGCCGCCCGGCCGGCGGTGATGCCGATGGACGCCTGGCGCCAGGGCGAGGAGTTCGTCGTCGAGTTCGACCTCCCGGGCATCAAGGTCGACTCGCTCGACATCGACATCGAGCGCAACGTGGTGACCGTGCGCGCCGAGCGGCCCGGCCTGGACCCCGACCGCGAGATGCTGGCCACCGAGCGGCCGCGCGGAGTCTTCAGCCGGCAACTGGTCCTCGGAGAGAACCTCGATACCGACAAGATCGAGGCATCCTACCGCGAAGGCGTTCTGCGCCTGCGCATTCCGGTCGCCGAACGGGCCAAGCCGCGCAAGATCACCGTCGAGCACGGCGGCGCGCAGACGGCCATCGACGAAAACGCCAAGCAGCACGAGGTCATCAACGCCTGACGAGGGCGGGCGGCGGCCCGGGTCGTGCCGGGCACACCGGCCGCCGCCCCGCCCCTGCTCAACGGTCCCAAGGGAGACCAGGTGCGACATGAAGTGGGAACTCGACGGGCAAACGGCTGACGTCGAACGGGCGTTGGCCGGCGGCGCCGCCCAACCGGCCGGCTGGTTTCGCTTCTACTTCGCCGACCAGCGCTGGGAGTGGTCGGAGCAGGTCCAACGGATGCACGGCTACGAGCCCGGGACCGTCACCCCCACCACCGAACTGGTGCTCTCGCACAAGCATCCGGACGACCGCGGGCAGGTCGCGGCCACCATCGATCAGATCGTCAACACCCGCCAGGCGTTCAGCACCCGCCATCGCATCATCGACACCGCCGGCAACGTGCGCCAGGTCGTCGTGGTGGGCGACCGGTTCTTCGACGACGACGGCGACGTGGTCGGAACGCAGGGCTTCTATATCGACGTCTCACCGGCCCCGGGACAGGCGAACGAGGAGCTTGTCAGCGCCAGGCTGGCCGAGATCAGCGAGAACCGGGCCGGCATCGAACAGGCCAAGGGCATGCTGATGCTGGTCTACGGCATCGGCGAAAGCGCGGCCTTCGAGTTGCTCAAATGGCTTTCGCAGGAAGCGAATATCAAGCTGCGGGCGCTCGCCGAGCAGATCGCGCAAGACTTCCGCGGCGCCGGCCTGCCCCCCAACGCCCAGGCGCAGTTCGACCACCTGATGCTCACCGCACACCAACGCATCGCCCCCGCCGACGGGTCATGACGACTTGCGGCGCCGGCCACGGGCGGCGGCGGCGAGATGGCCCATGCCCTTCTCGATGCCGGTGGCGAGCGTGTCGATGTCCGGGGCGGTGTCGTAGTCGGCGGTGATCCCGAAGACGAACGTGTCGGCGTAGCTGAGCATCGCGATGCCGGTGCGCACCTGCAGCGCGATCGGCGGAATCGGCAGCAGCTCCAGCACCCGGCGGCCCATCAGCCGCTGGCGGCTGCGCGGGCCGGGCACGTTGGTCGCCAACGCGACCACCGCCCGCTGAGGCAACCGGGACAGCAACCGAATCGCCCACGCGGACAACGCAAATGGGGTGCGCTTGGCTGCCACCACCACCGCGCTGCCGCCCTCGCTCTGGCCACTCGCCTTGGCGCGGGCGAGCCGGTGGTGCACGAGCTTGAGCTGCTGCACCGGATCGGGCTCGTCGACCGGCAGCAACGGCAGCATCGCCGAGACCCGGTTACCCGCGACATGGAAATGGTCGACCGCGCGCACCGAGACGGGAACCAGGGTGCGCAGGGAATCCGGGCCGGGCTGCTCCCCGCGCGCCAGCAGGATCGCCCGATAGCTGTGTGTGATCGCCGCCAACGCAACGTCGTTCAGCGTGACGTCGAATGCCCGGGCGACCTTGTTCATGTCTGCCAGCCCGACGCGTGCGGCACTGTACCGCCGCATCGTGGTGACCGACCCGTGCAGCGACGACTCCGGGGCGGGGTGCAGCAGGCCGGCCGCCAGCTCGGCCACCCCGATCGCCGCGTGTTCGGCCGCGGCCACCGCGCCGAACGCGCTCCGACCGATTCCGCCGACCCAGCTCAAGGGGTTGAGGCTCACCTTCGGCGCATCGGGATGCGCGGGCTTCTTCGCGGCGCCGACGTCGGCGGCAAAGCTGTCCTCGTCGCCGTCGTCGCTGAACTTCGCCAGCAGCTGGGTGGTCGCGATGCCGTCGGCGATGCAGTGGTGGATCTTGGTCAGCACCGCCCACCGGCCCTTGCCGAGCCCCTCGATGATCCAGCATTCCCACAGCGGGCGCTCCCGATCGAGCCGGTGTTCCATCAGCGTGGCGATCATGTCGAACAGCTCCGCGTCGCCGCCGGGGTGCGGCAGCGCGACCCGGTGCAGGTGGCGCCCGAGGTCGAAGCGGGGGTCGTCCACCCACTCCGGCGGCCGCAGGTCGAGTGGGTGGGTCCGCAGGACCTGCCGGCAGCGCGGGATCGTCTCGACCCGTTCGGCAAACGACGCGGCGAACTCTTTGTACGTCGGAGCCGGTCCCTCCACGATCGACACCGCGCCCACCGCCAGGCTGACGTGGGGATCGGAGTCCTCGACCTCCAGGAAACCGGCGTCCAGGGCGGTCAGTTGCTCCATGGTGCTACTTTCCGCGCCGCAATGCCCCGCTGGCAGGGCCGTAAGTCCCCAACTACTGAGGTCGAACGGCGGCTGTGGCGGCGCGCCCCCGGCCATATCGTGAGGGGGTGACGGGAAAGCAATTGAGCAGCGCGGCAGATGCTTTCGCAGCCGCGTCCCGCACCGACCCGACCGCACTGCCGGACCGATCGAGATCGATCTGCTGCCGCTTCTACGACGCGATGCAACCCACCGGAGGAAGAACACCATGAGCGATTTCACCTATGTCCGCTTCTTCGAAGAGATCGGCATCTCCGACGTCCCGCTGGTCGGCGGGAAGAACGCCTCGCTGGGCGAGATGTTCCAGAAGTTGACCGGACAGGGCGTGCGGGTCCCGCATGGGTTCGCGATCACCGCCGAGGCCTACCGGCACGTGCTGGACAGCGCCGGCGCCTGGGACGCGCTGCACGCCGCGCTCGACGACCTCGACCCCAACGACGTCACCGCGCTGGCACGCAAGGGCAAGCTCGCCCGCGAAATCGTCTACGGCGCAGGGCTTCCCCCTGAGCTCACCGCCGAGATCACGGCCGCCTACCGGCAGCTTCAGCAGGAATACGGCGAAGACGTCAGCCTGGCCGTGCGCAGCTCGGCGACCGCCGAAGACCTGCCGACCGCCAGCTTCGCCGGCCAGCAGGAGACCTTCCTCAACATCAAGGGCACCGAGAGCCTGCTGGACGCCTGCCGCCGGTGTTTCGCCAGCCTGTTCACCGACCGGGCCATCCACTACCGGATCGACCAGGACTTCGACCACTTCAAGGTGGCGCTGTCGATCGGCGTCATGAAGATGGTGCGCTCCGACCTCGCCTCGTCGGGGGTGATGTTCACCCTGGACACCGAATCCGGCTTCCACGACGTCGTATTCATCACCGGCGCCTACGGGCTCGGCGAGAACGTGGTCCAGGGCGCCGTCGACCCCGACGAGTTCTACGTCCACAAGCCGACGTATCAGGCCGGCCACCGGGCGGTGCTGCGCCGGCTGATCGGGGACAAGGCGGTCAAGATGATCTTCGTCGAGGGCGAGACGAAGAACACCACCCGCAACATCCCCACGCCGAGGGCCGACCGGGCCCGGTTCTGCGTCACCGACGACGACGTTCTCGAGCTGGCCGGCTACGCGTGCGCCATCGAGGGGCACTACGGACGGCCGATGGACATCGAATGGGCCAAGGACGGTCTCGACGGGCGGCTCTACATCGTCCAGGCGCGCCCCGAAACCGCGGCCTCCCAGCGCAGCCAGACGGTGCTCGAAAGCTACGTGCTCGAGGGCAAGGGCGGCGAGCACAAGGAGATACTCGCCGAGGGCCGCTCGGTCGGCGAGAAGGTCGCCACGGGCACCGCCAGGCGGATGGACAACCTCGGGAAGCTGTCTGAGTTCCAGCCCGGCGACGTGCTGGTCGCCGACATCACCACGCCCGACTGGGAACCCATCATGAAGATCGCCGCGGCCATCGTCACCAACCGCGGCGGGCGCACCTGCCACGCGGCGATCATCGCCCGCGAGCTCGGCATCCCCGCCGTCGTCGGCGCGGGCAACGCCACCACGCGCGTGCCCGACGGCGAGGTCGTCACGGTGTCGTGCGTGGAGGGCGACACGGGGCGGGTTTACCGCGGCGAGGTGGGCTTTCGCGTCGACCGCACCGAGGTGTCCGACCAGGAGCGCCCGCACACCGAGATCATGCTCAACCTCGGCAACCCGGATCTGGCGTTCAAGACGTCGTTCTTGCCGAACGACGGCGTGGGGCTGGCCCGGATGGAGTTCATCATCAGCGAATACATCCGGGTGCACCCGCTGGCCCTGCTCCACCCCGACCGGGTGGACGATCCCGAGGCCCGGCGGACCATCGACACGCTGACGTACGCCTATTCCGACGGCGCCGAATTCTTTGTGGAGCGCCTGTCGGAAGGGATCGGCACCATCGCCGCCGCCTTCTGGCCCAAGCCCGTCGTCGTGCGGATGTCGGACTTCAAGACCAACGAGTACGCCAGCCTGGTCGGCGGCAGCGACTTCGAAGCGGCCGAGAGCAACCCGATGATCGGCTTCCGCGGCGCCTCGCGCTATGCGCACCCCGCCTACGCCGAGGGATTCGCGCTGGAGTGCCGGGCGATGAAGCGGGTGCGCGAACAGATGGGGCTGACCAACGTCGTGCTGATGTTGCCGTTCGTGCGCCGGGTGGCCGAGGCGGACCTGGTCCTGGCGGAGATGGCCAAACACGGTCTGCGCCGCGGGGAGAACGGGCTCAAGGTGTACGCGATGTGCGAGATCCCCAACAACGTCATCCTGATCGACGAATTCGCCAAGCGCTTCGACGGGTTCTCCATCGGGTCCAACGACCTCACCCAGCTGACCCTCGGCGTCGACCGGGACAGCGAGATCGTGGCCTTCGACTACGACGAACGCGACGAGGGCGTCAAGGAGATGATCCGCCTGGCCGTGGAGGGCTGCCGGCGCAACGGGATCCACTCCGGGTTGTGCGGTCAGGCACCGTCGGACTACCCCGATATGGCCGAGTTCCTGGTTCGATGCGGCATCGACTCGATCAGCCTGAACCCCGACGTGGTGGTCAAGACCACTCGGCAGATCCTGGACCTCGAGCGCGCGGTGCAACTGCAGTAATCGACTGAGCGTCGAGATTGCCTTCAGGGCTGAAGATCGTGAGCATTCACGACCCTGAGCGCAATCTCGGCGCGGCCTGGCTCAGCATTCACCCGCGCGGCGGCTGGCGATAGAGGGCGGCGCCGGCGACGACGTCGGCCCCCGCCGCGACGAACAGAACCCGCGCGCCCGCCGGCAACCGCTCGGCCCGCCGCCCGAACGCGGCGGCCAGGGCGGCGGTGTGCATGCGTTCGTCGTCGGCGACGCTGATCGACTCGACCGGCACGCCCAGCCGGGCGCCCAGTGCGCTGCGGTATCCGGCCCGGGCGGGGGCAGCGACGATCGCGTCGACGTCGGACAGCCGCACCGACTGCTCGGCAAGGCACGCCGACACCGCCCGCCCGGCCGCCGCGGCGAACCGCTCGTCCATCGCCGCCGACTGAGAGAAGCGCAGGACGTTGCGGGAATCGGCGAAACCCACCGTGGCGGTGAAGGTTTCGTCACCGTCTTCACTCGGATCGTTCACCCAGGAGACCCGGCTGAGACCGTAGTCGTCGTCGGACCAGCCGCACAGCATCGCCGCGCCGGCGGCCGAGAAGCCGAAGTGCTCGCTCATCCCGTGCCCGGGGTCGGCGTCGCTGGCGACCACCAGCGCGCGCCGGATGGCGCGGCTGCGCATGAACCCGTCGACGATCTGCAGCGCCGTCAGCAGCCCGCACGTGCCGTTGGCGATGTCGAAGGAGAAGGTGCCGTGGGCGCCGGCGTGCGGGTCCTCCGGGTTGGCGCCGATGTCGTCCTGGATCAGCGCGGCGAGCGCCGGCTCACCGAGGTTGCGGTCGCGGTAGATGCCGGCATTGACGACGAGGTCGAGGTCTTTAGCCTCGCATCCGGCCCGCTTCAGGCAGTCCTTGGCTGCGACGACGGCCAGGTGCAACGCGCTGTGGCGCCCCCGCAGCCGCGGATGCGAGACGTCGATCCGATCAATCACCGTGCCCATAGCGGCTCACCACATCCTCGTCCAGGGTCAACAAGACCACACCGATCTCCAGCCCGGAGGCCAACGCCAGCAACGCGATTCGCTCCCCGGGCTTGATCCGCCCGGCCTCGAGTTCCTCGACGAGCGCCACCGTGTGGGTCGTGGAGGCGGTGTTCCCGTAGCGGTCGACGGTGATCACCGCGTCGTGGCGCGGGCTGTCGCCGAACACCTCCGACATCC
This sequence comes from Mycobacterium sp. E2497, assembly GCF_001668695.1. Classification (NCBI taxonomy): domain Bacteria; kingdom Bacillati; phylum Actinomycetota; class Actinomycetes; order Mycobacteriales; family Mycobacteriaceae; genus Mycobacterium; species Mycobacterium sp. E2497. The sequence continues at coordinate 4,260 of NZ_LZKD01000167.1, read as the reverse complement.
GGGCCATTCCCTTGCGGATGGCGCGCGCTGACGTCTGGTGGGTGATGACGTGGTCGATGTCATGGATCGAAAGACCAACGGTGTCAAGCACTTCGCTCAACAGCAGCGGGGTGTTGGCGATCGCGGCCTTCTGGATGGCGCGGGAGTTGGTGAACATCCGCGCGCCGGGGTCGTCCCCCTGCGGATACGCCAGGCAGAGCCGGCTGTAGTCGGCGACGGTGGTGAAGCCCGCCAGGGCGATGCCGGCCGAACCGGCCGGCGCCCGCTCGAGCAGCAGCGCCGCGCCGGCATCGCCCAGGGTCAGGCAGGCCAGCTCCTTGCTCATGATGTTGCGGATGTGTCGGGCGGCGTTGTTGGAAAGCTGCGAGATGTACTCGCCGCTGACGACCAGCCCGCGCTCGACGACGCCCTGGCGGATCCAGTTGTTCAAAATCGTCACGCCCGTGAGCATTCCGGCGCACGCGTTGGACACGTCGAACGTCATCGCGTTCACCGCCCCGATCCCGCGCGCCACGGCGCTGCTCATGGTCGGCTCGAGCCACTGGGTCAGCCCGTCGCGGAACTTGGTGATGCTGCAGCTGATCACCACGTCCAGCGCCGCCGGGTCCTGTTGCGCGGTGGCCAGGCAGTTCAGCGCCGCCGAGCTGGCCAGGGTGTAGGAATCCTCGTCGCCCACCGACACCCGGCGTTCGCGGATCCCGGTCAGCCGTTCCAGGTCGATGTGGGTGTGGTGGCGGGTCGACGCCATCAGCTCGTCGGTCGTCAGGTGGGTTCCGGGCAGATGCCGGCCCGCGGCCGCGACCCGCGCGACGAAGGGGGCCTCAGGACCTTCCCCGGCCGCTTCCCCGGTTGTTTCCATCACCAGCCAGTGCCGAGTCATCGATGGCACCTCCTTGGCTTCGTCCTTGCCGTAGTCCTGGGCATGTCGGTCACCCACGCATCTCGAGGATTTCGGTCACCGGGCGCCGGGCAGTGGGCTTCGCGTGCGGGTCCTTGGCCGGTGACCGGCCGACCCGGATCAGCAGCTGCGGCTGGCCCGAGCCGCCGGTGATCCGCCTGATGATGTCGCGGCTCAGCGACATCTCCGTCATGTGGGTCAGCGTGCAGGTGGCCATGCCGGCCAGAGTGCATTCGAGCAGCACCGCCGACAGCGCCTCACCGCAGCGCAGCACTTCGGGCGGCGCATCGTCGTGTTGGGTGGACAGGACCACGATCTTGGAGTGGTCCGCCTCGATCGCGGCGCGGCGGTGGCCCCCGCCCGCCGGCGGGAACGCGCGTGCGATGTCGACGCGCGCGGCCTCGGAACTGGACAGCAGAGCGCTTTCGGGCACGTGGTCGGCGTTCGCTTCGAAGGGCGAGGTCCACCAACGCAATTCGGTCAGGTAGGACGTATCGCTTCGGCGCAACTGCTCGGTGAGCCGCGACGCCTCGGCCAGCCTCGGCCGCTCGTCGTCGTCGACCACGTCCAGCGACACGTCGTACGGGGTCACCGCGTGGCTCAGGGCAGAATGCAGCGTGGGCCACGCATTCGGTGCGCCCAGGGGCAGCCGGTCGGTGCGGCGGCGAAGGATCGCGTCGGCCCGCAGCCGGCATTGCGCCGTCACGTTCTCCACGGGCAGAAAGCCCACGCTCGCGAGGTGATCCGGTCTGCCCTCGGTGGGAAAACGTTCGGTGACGCTTTCCCAGCCCGCGGCGGCCATCGCGACCCGCAGGTGGTCGAGGACCGCGCCGCAGCTCAGGATCAGCTCCCGACCGGTGTGGTCGGTGCCGTGCATCGCGTGGCGCGGATCGGCCCACAGGTGCAGCCTCGTGCCGTCGGCCACCCACCGCCAGGGCTGGCTGTTGTGCAGGGAAGGCGCGCGGCACGCGAGCGCCACCGCGTCCCGGATGACCTGCTCGGTCGGCACTTTCGCGTCCATCTTCACCATTTCGTCGCTTTCGGTGAGGCAAACTGTATGCGCCGCGCGGCGCCTGCGGGCAGGGCCGTTGGTCCCCGGCGGCCGGGACGTTGGAACCTCCCGAGGCTGTTACGTCGCGCGCACCCAGAGGTCCTGCGCCTCGTGAGCGACGAGGTCCGGGCGCCGCGAGGTGTCGATCCGGTGCGCGCCGTCCCAGTCGGCGTGCCCGGCGGCCAGGGCGGCCGCGATCGCCGGGGTCACCTCCGAATTGCCCGCGGGCCTGGTCCTGATCCGGTCGGCCGCCACGTCGGCCGTCACCGAGCACACGAATTCGACGAGCGCCGAGTGCGTCTCGGTGGCCAGCCGGTGGGCCTGGTCGCGCGCCCGCGGATCGCGCCAGGTGCCGTCGAGGATCACCGAGTGCCCCTCGCCCAGCAACTGCCGCGCGCGGCGCAGCGTGGTCTCGTAGACCACCGCGACCTGGCCGGGGCTGTAGAGCCCGGCGTTCAGCACGCCGGGCTCACCGGCGATGGCGCCCGAGTTCCGAAGCTCCCGGCGCACGTCGTCGGTGGAAATGAGCTGTGCCCCAAACGATTCGGCCAGACCGCGGGCCACGGTGGACTTCCCCGTGCCCGGGTTGCCGCCGACGAGCGCGAGCCGGACGGTGGCGCTCTGCAGGTGCCGGGTGGCGATTGCCAGGTGGCGGGCTGCGTCGTCGGACGCGCCCGGACTGCCCTGCGAAACGCGGACGCAGTCCACCTTCGCCCGCACCGCGGCCCGGTAGGCGATGTAGAAGTCGGACAGCGCTGGCGGCGCCGCCCGACCCGCGTGCTCGGCGTAACGCTGCAGGAAGTAGTCGCCGAAGTCCTTGCGGCCCAGAAACTCCAGGTCCATCGCGAGGAAGGCGGCGTCGTCGATGCAGTCGACGTAGCGCAACCGGTCGTCGAACTCCAGGCAGTCCAGCAGCGCCGGTTTTCCGTCCACCCAGAAGATGTCATCGGCGAGCAGGTCGCCGTGCCCGTCGACGATGCGCCCCTCGCGGACGCGCCGCGCGAACAGCCGCGTGCGCCCGGCGACGAACTGGGCGACCAGGCGCTGCAGATGAGCTACCTCGCTTTCGGCTACGCCCGGAACCGATTGGTTCGCATACCGTTCCAACTCGGACAGGTTCTCCCGCCAGCGCCGCTCGATCGCGGCGGGCTCGCCCTGGGCGTCGATTCGCTCGCCGCGCTCGGCGCGTTCGTGGAAGCGGGCCAGCGCGGCCGCGACCGCGTCCAGCACGCGGTGCACGGACTCTGCGGTGTCGTGGGCCACCAGGTGCGCGAGGCGGTCCTCGTCGCGGTAGCGCCGCATGACCACGACCGGCTCGGCCGGGCCGCCCAGCGGATCGGTGAGGTGCGCTACGCCGAGGTAGCTCTCGGGCGAGAGCCGGCTGTTGAGCTCGACCTCCCGGCGGCAGGCGTGCTCGCGCTGCTGCGGCGCGCGGAAGTCGAGAAAGTCGGTCAGCACCGGCTTCTTGGCTTTGTAGGCGCGGTCGCCGGCGAGAATGACGACGCCCGTGTGGGTTTCGTGCAGATGGAGATACGGCACGGCGGCGGCGCGGCCCTAGGACGGCCGCGCGACGATCACCGGCATGCGGACCGAGTGGACGACGGCGTTGCTCACCGAACCCAGCAGCATGCCGGACAGGCCACCGCGGCCGTGGCTGCCCACGACGACGAGTTGCGCCGATTCCGATTGCTCGATGAGCTGCCGGGCCGGCCGGTCGGCGACCACGACCCGTTGCACGGTGACGTCGGGATAACGCTCCTGCCAGCCCGCCAGTTGCTCGGCCAGGCTCCGCTCGGCCTCCGCCCTCACCGCCGACCAGTCCACCCCGGGCAGTTCGAAGACGTCGACGTCGCTCCATGCGTGCAGCGCCGTCAGGGTGACCCCGCGGCGCGACGCTTCGTCGAACGCGACGCCCACCGCCGCCTCGGAGGCGGGTGAGCCGTCGATGCCCACAAGCACCGGGGCCTGCTGGGGATGCTCCATGAGCGGGTCTTCGTCGCGGATCACCGCGACCGGGCAGCGCGCGCTGCGCACCACGCTGCCGCTCACCGAGCCCAGCAACAGCCTGCCCAGCGCGCCGCGGCCGTTGCTGCCCACGACGACCATCTCGGCCTCTTTGGACATCTCGACCAGGGTGGGCACCGGGGGCGCGCACCTGAGCTCGCTGCGGACGTCGACCTTGCGGTCGGTGGTGACGGCCTCCTCGGCGATCTTGACGGCCCGCTCGAGAACCTCGCGGCCCTGCGGCACGTCCCGCTGACCGTGGTCCACATGGTGAACGCCACCGTGCCGATGTATCCGGCCCTGCCCC
>NZ_LZKD01000166.1:0-14395 GCF_001668695.1 Mycobacterium sp. E2497 | reverse complement strand
CCGTGAACCAGTTCCTGGCCGAGCCCGGCGCGGCCCTGCCGGACGGCTCACCGGTGCCGCACGTGCCGCCGGCCGGCGTCGAACCGGGCGCCCAGTCCCACCTGCCGACCGGCATCGACCCGGCCCACGCGGCCGGGCCCGGACCGGTCGCCTCCCCGCCCGCGGCGGGCTTCGAACCGGGCGCCCAATCGCACCTGCCGGCCGGCATCGACCCGGCCCACGCGGCCGGACCGGGACCGGTCGCGGCCCCGCCGGCCGCCGCCCCGTCGGTGGTCGCGCCGCCCGCGTCCGCACCGGCGGCGGGCACCGTCGCACCCGTGGCCGCGCCCGTACCGGTGCCTCCGGCGCCCGAGGCTGCACCGGCAGCCGCTCCGGCGCCGGACACCGCACCGGCTCCCGCGCCCGCCGCGGCACCCGCGGCGGCTCCGGGTTTCGGCCCCGACGCCCCGCCCACGCAGGACTTCATGTATCCCTCGATCGGCACCAATTGCCTGGCGGACGGCACCACCGCGATCGCCACCGCGCTCTCGGTGGCGGGGCCGGCGAAGATCCCGACGCCGGGGCCGGGGCCCGGGCAGACCGCCTACGTGTTCACCGCCGTCGGCACGCCCGGCCCCGCCGAGGTGCAGAAGCTGCCGTTGAACGTCACCTGGGTGAACCTGACGACGGGCAAGTCGGGAACGGTGGCGCTCAAGCCGCGCACCGATATCAATCCCGAGGGGCCGACGACGCTGACCGCGATCGCCGACACCGGGTCGGGCAGCATCATGTCGACCATCTTCGGTCAGGTCACCACCAAGGAAAAGCAGTGCCAGTTCATGCCCACGATCGGCTCCACGGTGGTGCCGTAGGCCGCACCGACACCGTTCCGGGCGCGCGTGTCCCCCACGGGGCACGCGCGCTCGCTGTGTCGGTGCTAGTACGCCATGAACAGGATCGCGTCCCGGTCGTACTCGAGGCCCGGGTGATCGCTGGCCAGATGAGCCTGCGTCAGCTCGACCAGTTCGTCCTCATCCTTGCCGACGATGGCTTCCCCGCACGGACACGTCAGGTGTGTCTTCACGTTGCCGCCCTTCCCTTCTGGTCACCCAGCTACTTCGCCGCCTTGGCTGCTGCCTTCATCTGCTTCTTGTAGGAACGCACCTTGCCCATCGACTGGGCGTCGACGATGTCGGCGACGGAGATGTGGGTGCCGTCCTTGCCGAACTGCCCGGCCGCCGCGCGCCAGCCTTCGACGTCGACGCCGTACTGCTTGCCCAGCAGCGCCAGGAAAATCTGCGCCTTGACCTCGCCGAACCCTGGGAGCCCCTTGATGCGGCGCAGCAGCTCCGCGCCGTCCGGGTCGCCGGATGTCCACAGCGCCGCCGCGTCGCCGTCGTAACGGTCCACGATGATCTGCGCCAGGGCCTGGATCCGCTTGGCCATCGATCCGGGAAACCGGTGTATCGCAGGCTTTTCCGCGCACAGGGCGGCGAACTTGTCCGGGTCGTACTCGGCGATTTCATGGGCACCGAAGCCGCCCATCCGGTCCGCGATCTTCTTGGGCCCGGCAAATGCCGTCTCGAAGGGCACCTGCTGATCGAGCACCATCCCGATGAGCAGGGCCAACGGGTTCTCGTCCAGCAGCGCGTCGGCCTCGGGGTCTTGAGCGAGCCACAGTGTCACCGTCGACGACCTCCCTTTCCGCTGAACACCCTAAGCCCGAAGTCCCCCGTGGTCGACAGACTACCTACCGGAAAGGCGCTGACGACCAGCAGATAACCACCGCGTTATCGTGACCGGGTGGTGGACGAGGCCCGGTTGGCGCTGATGCTGGCCCGCGACGAACTGCACGCACTCGTCACTGCCTATTGCCGCGCGGTCGACCGCGCCGACTATGCGACGCTTCGCGGCCTGTACCACCCCGACGCGACGGACTCACACGGCTCGTTCTCCACCGGCGGCGTCGACGAGTTCATCGCGCAGCTGCGGGCGGCGGAACCGTATGTGCGTGTCTCCCAACACAACATCACCACGACGAACTTCGTGATCGAGGGTGACACCGCCCGCGGCGAAATCTACTGCCTGGTGTTTCACACCTTCGCCGGTCCCGAACACGACTCAGACGTCGTCATCGGCGGCCGGTACCTGGACTCCTACGCCAAACACGAGGGCCGCTGGAAGTTCACCCGGCGCACCATCGTCGCGGACTGGGCCTATCAGAACGACCCGTCGCAAGTGAACTTCGGGCACCCCAGCACCCGGGGCAGCCTGCGCGGCCAACCGGGCCAGGCCGACCCGTCGGTGGGCCTATTCGCACCGCCGAACGGCTGAGCCGGCTTTGCGACGAAAGCCGTCGTAGCACAACACGTCCCGGCGCCTCTCACCCGCTCTTGCGGCGGAATTCACGGCGGTTCTCCACCGGTCCGTGCGCACGCGACTGCTTGCCGGCGCCGTTCTTGTGGTCGGACCCGCCCGACGACTTGGCCATCTTGCGGTCGAGGGCTTCGCGGAACTTGCGCTTGGTGTCGTCGTCCGATTGCGGCGCCTCGGAAGACTTGGGTTCAGCCATACCGGCAGCCTAGCCCGGGATCTCCGGAATCGGGCGGCTACCGCATCCCGGGCGGCATGCCGTACACGTGCGAGATCGGCAGCGTCAGCAGCACCCGCCGGTCGGTGACCATCGCCTGGCGGTATTCGTCCCAGTCCGGGTGTTCGCCGGCGATGTTGCGGTACAAGGCAATCAGCGCCTCGACGGTGTCGTCGCCGGGGTCGGCCGCCGGCGGCGTCAGGATCGCCGTGCCCTCGGCCACCGCGTAGGACCACCCGTCGTCGGCGTCGACCAGGATGGACGCCCTCGGGTCGCGGCGCAGGTTGCGGGTCTTGGCGCGCGGCTCGGTGATCGACACCCGCACCGCCAGGTCGCGCGGGTCGAAGTGGTAGCTCACGTTCGACAGCTGAGGGCGCCCGTCACGCTTGATGGTGGCCAGCACTCCGAGCGAGTTTCCACTGATCACGGCCAGCAGCTTGTCGTCGAAGACTTGGCGCCCCATGGGAGAGAGCCTACGTCGCGCGTCCAGCAACGGGTCCCGGATCGGGTCAGCGCGAGCCGCCCTGGTGAAATCGGATCATGACCGAGTACGCGGCCTTCCTGCGCGGTGTCAACGTCGGCGGCGTCAACCTCAAGATGGCCGAGGTGGCGCGCGCATTCACCGACGCCGGCTTCACGGGCGTGCGCACCATCCTGGCCAGCGGCAACGTCGTGCTGCAGTCACCCGCCGGTGCCGCCGCCGTGCGCAAGAAGGCCGAGGCCGCGCTGCGCGAGAGGTTTGGCTACGACGCCTGGGTGCTCGTTTATGACGTCGCGACGGTGCGGGCCGTCGTCGACGCCTACCCGTTCGAGCCGGAGGTCGACGGCTATCAGTCCTACGTCACGTTCGTCGCCGACAAAGCCGCGCTCGACGAACTCGCCGCGCTGGGCGAGGATGCCGGCCCGCACGAGAGGATCGGCGCCGGCGCGGGCGTCATCTACTGGCAGGTGCCCAAGGGCGGCACCCTGGACAGCACGATCGGCAAGACGATGGGCAAGCCGCGCTACAAGTCCTCGACCACCACGCGCAACCTGCGCACGCTGGCGAAGGTGCTGCGTTGAGACGGCGCGCTCAGTCGTCCGGCACGTTGGTGAGGTAGCGCATCGCGTCGGATTTGGTCAGCCCCAGCGCCCGGGCCACCTCGACGTACTCCTTGGCGGCGGCGGCCATCGCGGCGTCCGTCGGGTCGAAGCGGGAGATGAAAGTGCCGAAGCGCCCGCGGGTTTCGACGATCGCCGCCGACTCGAGTTCCCGGTAGGCGCGGGCGACGGTGTTCGCCGCCACGCCCAGCTGCCCGGCCAGGTCGCGCACAGTGGGGAGCCGGGTGCCCGGGGGGAGCGCGCCCGCCCGAACGCCGTCGATGACCTGGGTCCTGAGCTGGTCGAACAGCGGTTTGCCCGCCTTCACATCGACCTTCAGCAAATCCCGCAGCTCCACGTCCTCAGTATGTCCCAAGCACGGCTATCTTTGTGGGATGCGAGTAACGGTGCTGAGCGGCGCGGGGATCTCCGCGGAGAGCGGGGTGCCGACCTTCCGTGACGACAAGAACGGATTGTGGGCCCGCTTCGATCCCTACGAGCTGTCCAGCACGCAGGGCTGGCGCGACAACCCCGAGCGGGTCTGGGGATGGTACCTGTGGCGTCACTACCTGGTGGCCGACGTCGCGCCCAACACGGGGCACCGCGCCATCGCCGCCTGGCAGGACGGCGCCGAGGTCAGCGTGATCACCCAGAACGTCGACGACCTGCATGAGCGCGCCGGCAGCATGCCGGTCCACCACCTGCACGGCAGCCTGTTCGAATTCCGTTGCGACCGTTGCGGTATGCCTTACACCGGCGCGCTGCCCAAGATGGCGGAACCGACGCTCGAGGTCGAGCCGCCGGTCTGTCACTGCGGCGGCCTGATCCGGCCGGACATCGTGTGGTTCGGTGAGCCGTTGCCCGACGCGCCGTGGCAGAGCGCCGTCGAGGCGACCGAGGCCGCCGACGTGATGGTGGTGGTCGGGACCTCGGCGATCGTCTACCCGGCGGCCGGGCTGGCCGAGCTCGCGCTGTCCCGCGGCACGGCCGTCATCGAGGTCAATCCGGAGGTCACGCCGCTGTCCCGGAACGCGACCATCAGCATCCGCGAGACCGCGAGCCAGGCGCTGCCCGGCTTGCTGCAGCGGCTGCCCGCCCTGCTGAAGTAGCCGGCGACTACGGCCTGCGGGCGCGGCCCAGCAGCAATTCGGACACCGGCATCGGCGCCCACGCCGGCAGCGTGAACTCGCGCCGGGAAACGCCGACTTCGAATCCGGCGTCGACGATCGCACGCTCGGTGTCCCGGTGGGTGTGGCAGTTGCCGAACAACCGGGGCCACACCGTCGCGTCGGCGATCCGTTGCAGACGGCCCCGCGCGCCGGCGCTCGCCACGTGCTCGAGGTACCGCAACTCGCCACCTGGGCGCAGCAACGAATACAGCCGCCGCAGCACGCCGCCGGGGTCGCGCACCGAGCACAACACCAGCGAGCACACCACGGCGTCGAACGGCTCACCGCCGCTGAAATCCTCCGCCGTCTCCCCCGTCACCAACACCCGGGCGGGCACCACGTCCGCCGCGGCCCGCGCCTGGGCCGCCAGCCGCGGCTCGGGCTCCACCGCGACCACCTCGTGGACCGACTCCGGGTAGTGGGGAAAGTTCGTCCCGATGCCCGCGCCGACCTCGAGCACCCGCCCCGACAACCCGGCCAGGTTCTCGCGGCGCAGCGCGCGGATGGCCTCGGTCTCGTGGGTGGCGACGACGGGCCAGATGCGCGCGAAGAACGGGTTGTCCACCGCCGTTGTCATACAGGTCAACCTTCCGATCGAATCGGCCTCAGGATAGGGGTGTTGCCGGCGAGGGCGGGTGCTTAACCGATGTTGGCCACGGGTTCCCCCAGCGGGCCGCCGTCAAGCGGGATCGCCTCGAGGCATCCGCGCTCGTGGGCCCCGCCCTCGCTGATGCCGAACCGCTCGTGCAGCCAGGCCAGCGGCCTGGGCGCCCACCAATTCCACCGGCCCATCACGTGCATGAAGGCGGGCACCACGACCATCCGCACCAGGGTGGCGTCGGCGAACACGGCGAGCGTCAGGCCGAGGCCGAACATCCGCATGAACGACACGTGCGCGGCGATCAGTGCGGCGAACGACATCGACATCACCAGCGCGGCGGCGGTGATCACCCGGCCGGTGCGGGCCACCCCGAGCGCCACGCTCTCGTCGTTGGCGGCGTCGGCCTGCTTCGGGCTCGGCTTCGCCGGTCGAGCGGCCCCGGACGCGAGCCAGTACTCCCGAATGCGGGACAGCAGGAACACCTCATAGTCCATCGACAGCCCGAAGGCGATGCAGAACAGCAGCACCGGCATGTTCGCGACCAGCGTCCCGCTCGGCGTCGTGCCGAGCGCGCCGAGATGCCCGTCCTGGAAGATCCACACCAGCGCACCGAACGCCGCGGTCAGCGACAGGATGTTGCAGGCCAGCGCCTTAACCGGCAGCAGCACGCTACCGGTGAGCAGGAACAGCAACGCGAAGGTGATCGCGGCCATCAGCCCGAGCACCAGCGGCAGGCGGTCGGTGACCGCGTCGACGCTGTCGCGGTTGACCTGCGCGACGCCACCCATCGCGACGGAACGCCCCGCCGGCCCGGGCACCTGGTGCAATCGCTGGAGTTGGGCGTCGCTCGCCGCGGAGAACAGCGGCGCTGTGCTGCTGACGGTCAGGAACGCGCTGCCGTCGGCCAGGCCGGTGGCCCCCACCGGCGGCCCGGTCCGGTTCCCGCCGACGAACGCCCCGCCGGGGGCCGACACGGCCGCGACGCCGGGCACCCGCGACAGGTCTGCGGCGTAGGTGTCGAGGTCCGCCGGGTTCAGGCCGCGCGCGTCGGGGACGACGACCGGCACGGACGTCGCGGAGTCGTTCGCGAAATCGTTGCGCAGCTGGTCACCGACCTGGTGCGACGAGGTCGACCGCGGCAGCACCCGGTCGTCCGGGAAACCCCATTTGACGCCCATGAACGGCAGCCCGAGCAGGAGCAGCAGCGCAACGACGGTCACACCGATCGGCGCCCAGCGGCGCATCACCAACTTGGTCGATCGATACCAGAACAGCTCTTCGACGGGCTTGCGCACCGGCTCCGGACGCCGGAAGACCCGGCGCATCAGCCGGCGCACGTCGAGCGCGTCCAGCCGGGGGCCCAGCAGCACGATGGCGGCCGGGGTGATCACGATCGAGGCGGTCGCGACGAAGGCCACGGTGGCCACGCCGGCGTAGGCGAACGACTTGAGGAAGTACATCGGGAACGCCACCGTCGCCGACATGGACAGCGCCACGGTGACCGCGGAGAACAACACCGTCCGCCCGGAGGTCGCCATGGTCCGGATCAGCGCCTCGTCCCGGTCGGCGCCCTCGGCCAACTCGTCGCGGTAGCGGCTGACGATCAGCAGCGTGTAGTCGATGGCCAGCGCCAGGCCCAGCGCGGTGCTCAGGTTGAGCGCGAAGATCGACACTTCGGTGGTGAACGTGATCAGCCGCAACACCGTCATGGACCCGACGACGGCCAGCGCGCCCAGCGCCATCGGCAACGCCGCCGCCAGCAGCCCGCCGAACACCCAGATCAGGATCAGGAAGCTCAGCGGCAGCGCGATCATCTCCATCACCAGCAGGTCGGCCTGGTTCTGCGTGTTGATCTGCGCGTACTGCATGGCCGCGCCGCCGGCGCGGACGGTGACGCCGTCACGGTCGTGGACGAATTGGTCGGCGACGGTTTGGGCGTTGCTCTGCGCGTAGTTCTCGCCGCCCTTGAGGTTCACCACGATCAGGCCCGACTTGCCGTCGCGGCTGAGCAGATCGGCGGCCGCTTGGGGTGGGACCGTCCACGGTGACGACGCGTTGTAGACCAGGGGTGACTTCTGCAGCTGGTTGACGAGGTCGGTGCCCACGGCGCGGGCCTGTGCGCTGTCGCTGCCGCCGGGAGCGGTCACCACGATCAGCATCTGCTGACCGCTCTGGCCGAACTTGTCGGTGAGCACCTGGATCGCGCGGGCGGACTCCGAGTGGGGGTCCTGGAAACCGCCGGGAGACAGACTCTTGGCGACCGGGATGCCGAAGATCGCGGCGGCGACGAAAACCAGGACACCGATGGCGATGATGCGGCGGGGCGCCGCGATGGCCATGCGGGCGATCCCCTGCAGCATGTCGAGCCCTTCCGCCGCCGTGCTGATCGCGCTGGCCGCTGGCGTACCGGCGACAACCTAACAAACGCTAGTTTTCACGCGTCAAACAGATTCCTCTTCAAGCACGCGCGGGGGCGGCCGCAGGGTTCAACGCGCGATTTCTAAACCGGTGCCACCCTAAGAGTCCGGCCAGAAACTTGGCCGGTAATTAAGCAGGTCACGGGGCCAAAAGCCGGGCTTGACAGCCCTGAACCTACCCGCCGGTAAATTGCCACCATTTTCCGAATCGTGACTCAAAGATTCCTTAATGGTGGCCCATACGCTCAGTGTCATGTGGATCGACGACACGAGTGCAGACGTCATCAAGGTTGACTTCGAAGCCCTCTACCACGGCGACGTGCTGGTGGAAGGCGAGACCTCCGAGCAGTTCGAAGAACTGCAAGCGGCGAGCTGAGCTGACGCCATGAGTATGCTCGCGCGGCTGTTGATGGCCGAACCAGCTGTCAGTCGATGGTTCCGTCGATAAAAGTCTCTCTCCGATACGAAAGCCCCCCGCTTCTCGCGGGGGGCTTTCGTGTTCGGGGGACTCAGCGGGGCGCCATGCGGATGGCACCGTCCAGGCGGATGACCTCGCCGTTGAGCATCGGGTTTTCGATGATGTGGACCGCGAGCGCGCCGTACTCGTCGGGGTCACCGAGCCGGGCCGGGTGCGGCACCTGCTTGCCCAGCGACTTCTGGGCCTCCTCGGGCAGCGAACCGAGCAGCGGGGTCTTGAACAGCCCAGGCGCGATGGTGACCACGCGGATGAGTTCGCGCGACAGGTCGCGCGCGATCGGCAGCGTCATGCCGACCACGCCGCCCTTGGACGCCGAGTAGGCGGCCTGGCCGATCTGGCCCTCGAACGCGGCGACGGAGGCGGTGTTGATGATGACGCCGCGCTCCTCCCCGATGGGCTCGGTCTTGGCGATGCGCTCGGCGGCCAGCCGCAGCACGTTGAACGTGCCGATCAGGTTGACCCCGACCACCTTCTTGAACGCATCGAGCGGGAACGGGCCGTCCTTGGACAGCGTCTTGATGGCGTTGCCGATGCCCGCGCAGTTGACGTTGATGCGCAGCGGGCCCATCGACTCGGCGGTGTCGAGCGCCTTGCCGACGGCCGCCTCGTCGGTGACGTCGGCCTGCACGAAACGGGCGCGCTCGCCGAGTTCTTGGACGGCCTCTTCGCCCCGCAGGTCGATCACCACCACCTGCGCCCCGGCGTCCAGCAGCCGCTTGGTGGTGGCCAAGCCCAGGCCCGAGGCGCCCCCGGTGACGACGGCGACGGCGTCCTTGATCTTCATACGAGTCCTTCCTTGAGAATCGTTGCGAGTCCAGCCAACCAGTTGGTTGGCGACTATACCCAGTCGCTCAGAACGGCTTCGACGTCGGGCAGCGGCGCGGCCGGCGGCCGGGGAACGTCGGGCTTGGTGCGGGAGAACCGCGGCGCCGGCAACGGCTGCAGACCGCCGTCCACGTCGTAGAACGTGTTCCGCTCGGTGATGTGCGGCTCGGTGTGCACCTCGCCGAACGCCAGCACCGGTGTCACACAGGCGTCGGAATCGGCGAACACCTTCGCCCAGTGGTCGCGGTCATGCCCGGCGAAGGCCGCCGTCAGCGCCTCGCGCAGCTCGGGCCAGCGGCTGACGTCGTTCTGCGCCGGCAGGTTGGCGGCGTCCAACCCCAGCCCGGCCAGCATGGCCGCATAGAACTGCGGCTCGATGGCGCCGACGGCGACGTAGCGCCCGTCGGCGCACTCATAGGTGTCGTAGTAGGGCGCGCCGCCGTCGAGCATGTTGGTGCCGCGCACGTCCGACCACATGCCCAGCCCGCGCATCGCCCACATCATCTGGATCAGCACGCTGGAGCCGTCGACCATGGCGGCGTCGATGACCTGGCCCTTGCCGGAGGTCTGCCGCTCCCACAGCGCGGACAGGATGCCGACCAGCAGGAACATCGAGCCCCCGCCGAAGTCACCGACCAGGTTCAGCGGCGGCACCGGTCGCTCGCCGGCCCGGCCGATGGCATGGAGGATCCCGTTGAGCGAGATGTAGTTGATGTCGTGGCCGGCCTGCTGACTGCGCGGGCCGGCCTGCCCCCAGCCGGTCATCCGGGCGTAGATCAGCCGCTCGTTGACCTCGGCGCACTGCTCGGGCCCGAGGCCGAGCCGCTCGGTGACACCGGGACGGAAGCCCTCGATCAACACGTCGGCCTTGGCCACCAGCTGGAGCACGACGGCTCGGCCCTCGTCGGACTTGAGGTCGACGGTCAGGACGCGCCGGTTGCGCAGCATGGCGTCCTTCGCGACACCGCCGGGACCGGTCGATGGCCGGTCGATGCGCACCACGTCGGCTCCCAGATCCCCCAGGATCATCGCCGCGTGCGGGCCCGGCCCGATGCCGGCCAACTCGACGACCCGAAGTCCCTTCAGCGGTCCAGCCACGACCCACCGACCTTTCGTCTGCTCTGACGTCCGTTGTTGTTGGCATCTTCGCAGCCGCCCGCAACGGGCGCGCAGCCCGGTCACTTAGGGTGAGCCCATGCCGCAATCCGCGATCGACACCCTGACCCCCGTCGAAGGCCTTTCCGTCACGCTGACCGACGGCGTGCTGTCGGTGACCATCGACCGGCCCGACAGCCTCAATTCGCTGACCGTGCCGGTGATTACCGGGATCGCCGACGCAATGGAACGCGCCGCGACGGATCCGGAGGTGAAGGTGGTGCGCCTCGGGGGTGCGGGCCGCGGCTTCTGCTCCGGCGCGGGGATCAGCGCCGACGACGTGTCCGGGACCGGGCTCTCGCCCGACGAGATCGTCCTAGAGATCAACCGGCTGATCCGGGCGATCGCCGCCGTGCCACACCCGGTGGTCGCCGTGGTCCAGGGACCGGCGGCCGGCGTCGGCGTTTCCCTGGCCCTGGCGTGCGACATCGTATTGGCTTCGGAGAGCGCTTTTTTCATGCTCGCCTTCACCAAGATCGGCCTGATGCCCGACGGCGGCGCGTCGGCGCTGATCGCGGCCGCCGTCGGCCGCATCCGGGCGATGCACATGGCGCTGCTGCCCGAACGCCTACCGGCCGCCGAGGCGCTGTCGTGGGGGTTGGTCAGCGCCGTGTACCCGGCCGCCGAATTCGAGGCCGAGGTGGACAAGGTGATCGCCAGGCTGTTGGCGGGGCCCGTCGCCGCGTTCGGCAAGACCAAGCTGGCGATCAACGCGGCCACGCTCACCCAGTTGGAGCCGGCGTTGCAGCGCGAATACGAGGGGCAGGCAGTGCTGCTGCGATCCCACGACTTCGTGGAGGGCACAAAGGCTTTCCAACAGCGCCGCGCGCCGGAGTTCACCGATCGCTGAGCCCGTGGCGCTTACCGGTGGCCCACGCCGGTAATCCTCCCCGCGTCGGGTCCGAATAATTCCGAAGGCGACGGACGGAGAATCCATGGCTGGACAGGTGCGATGCCTGGTGACCGGGGCGACCGGCTACATCGGCGCCCGGCTGGTGCCCCGACTCCTGGACGAAGGCCACCCGGTGCGCGCCCTGGCCCGCAACCCGGCGAAGCTGGCGGACGTGCCGTGGCGGCAGCAGGCGGAGGTCGCGCGCGGGGACCTCGGTGACGTCGATTCGCTGATCGCGGCGTTCGCCGGCATCGATGTCGTCTACTACCTGGTCCATTCGATGGGCTCGGCGAAGGACTTCGCCGACGAGGAGACGCGCGCGGTGCGCAACGTCGTCACGGCGGCCCGTCGCGCGGGGGTGCGGCGCATCGTGTACCTGAGTGGGCTGCATCCCGAGGGCCGCAAGCTCTCACCGCACCTGGAATCGCGGACGGCGGTCGGCGATGCGCTGATCGCCTCGGGCATCGAGACGCTGGTGCTGCAGGCGGGCGTCGTCGTCGGCTCGGGGTCGGCGTCGTTCGAGATGATCCGGCACCTCACCGACCGGTTGCCGGTGATGACCACCCCGAAGTGGGTGCACAACAAGATTCAGCCGATCGCGGTGCGCGACGTGCTGTACTACCTGGTGGCCGCGGCGACGGCCGCGGTGCCGTCCTCGCGCACCTGGGACATCGGCGGACCCGACGTCTTGGAGTACGGCGACATGATGCGCGTCTACGCCGAAGTCGCGGGGCTGGGTAAGCGCTATCTGATCGTGCTGCCGTTCTTGACGCCCACGATCGCCAGCCTCTGGGTCGGAACGGTGACGCCGATCCCGCCGGGGTTGGCGCGCCCATTGATCGAGTCGCTGGAATGCGACGCGGTGATGCGCAACCACGACGTCGACAGCGTCATCGCGCCCCCGCCGGGCGGCCTGACCCCCTACCGCCGGTCCGTCGAACTGGCGCTCAGCCGCGCCGCTCGGGGAGTCCCGGAACCCTCGTGGTCGTCGTTGCGGTCCGAGCCGGCCGAGGCGCTGCCCAGCGACCCGCAGTGGGCGGGCGAAATCGTCTACACCGATGCGCGCGCCGCGCACACCCCCGCCGAACCCGCCGCCGTCTGGAAGGCGGCGGAGGACGCCGTGACTTCGCGGGCGGCCTGGACGGTCGAGGAGCGCAAGCCGGGAACGCTGTTGCGGCTGCGCTCCACCAAGCGGGCGCCGGGACGGGAATGGCTCGAGATCGCGGTCGCACCGCAACAAGGCCGCGGCAGCCGCTACACCCAGCGGTCCCTCTTTCTGCCGCGCGGCATCCCGGGGCGGGTGTACTGGTTCTTCGCGCGGCCGGTCCACGCCGCCAGGATGCGTGCGCTGGCCCGCGAGGTCGTCGGCCCGGCCGGCGTCAGACCCCGAACATCGGGGGCAGCACGAGAACCATGATCAGCCCCCACACCAGGTGGGTGAGCATCGGCGCCAGGACCCCGCCGGTCGCCCGGCGCTCGAACGCGCAGACCGTCCCCAGGATGACCGCGGCGAAGCCGAGCATCGGGTTGCCGCTGGCCAGCGTCGCGCAGGTGTAGAGGACGGTCGAAATCAGGACGGGGTGATAGCGGCCCAGGGCCGTGTAGAGCGCGCCGCGAAAGAACACTTCCTCGGCGACGCCGTTGACCAGGGTGATCGCCACGATCACCGGATACCACCCGTGGTGGGCGTATTCCAGCACCCTGGTTATCAACTCCGCCACCGGCGTGATCTCCCGGGCGATCAGCCCGCCCACCACGAAGACGGCGCCGAGCAGGAGACCGATCGTCGTCCCGGTGATGACCGGCCGTTGGTTGCGGCCACGCCAGCAGATGCCGCCCAGGTGTAGCGGGCCGGAGATGAGCCCACCGGCGAACCACACCCCCGCCAGCGCCAGCGTGAGCCAGTAGAAGCTCGACTCCCCCGGGTGACGCCGCAGCGAGAACCCGAGCATCGCCGCGCCGACCACCAGCGTGATCGTCACGATGACGCGCCGGCGTCGCACGACGGCCGGCGACTCATGATGGGGCACGGCGACCTTGTTGAGGGCGCGCCACCACTCGGACAGCACGCCGGTGTTGGACGGGGCGGTTGACTGGCTCATGCGGGATGCACCTTCGGGGTCAGGGCGATCAGGAGGTCGAGGCCGGTTCGAAGCGCGCCGGCGAGCGGACCGGGGACCATGCCCACCAGCCCCAAAGCCGGCCGCACGACGGGCGGGGTGAGGCGGCGGGCCAGGTGGCGGATGCGCCGCGCGTCACCGCCGGCCCACGCGGGATCGGTGTCGGCGAGGTGATGGGGGTCGGCCAGGGCGTTGACCGGGGACGGGCGATTCGGCTGATCGGCCAAGGCTAGGGCAATGGCGTCCTGGACGCCGAGCAACCCACCGGGCGGGTCGGCCACGCGATCGCGTAGGTCGCCCTTCGACGCCACCATCGGGTGATCCAGCGATTCGACCAGATCGCCGGCCAGCCCCGGCGGCACCGGAAGGGCGACGCCGGTGATCAGCGACGCCAGCCCCGTGTCGACCCTGCCGACCGGCAAGCCGGCGTGCCACCGGCCCGAGATGCGCGTATACGTCTTGAGCAGCTCGCGGTAGGACGTGGTGTCCGGGCCAGAGATGTCGTACGCCCCCGCCGGCACCACGCCCGGGTCGGCGGCGGCGACGAGGTAGTGCAGGACATCGCGAATCGAGATCGGGTCGATCGGGTTGTCCATCCAGGTCGGTATGGGGATGAGCGGAAAACGGTCCCCGACGTAGCGCATCATCTCGAACGAGGTCGATCCCGCCCCGATGATCATCGCCGCGCCCAGCCACACCACCTCCGGCCCGCCCGGGATCGTCAGCGCCTCGGCCACCTCGGCCCTGCTCGTCAGGTGCTCGGACAGCACCTCGTCGGCGGGCACGAACCCGCCCAGGTAGACGATGCGCCGCACGCCGGCGTCCCGGGCCGCCGCCGCCACGTTGGCGGCCGCGGCCTTGTCGGCGTCCCGGAAGCCGGGCTGACCGATGGCGTGCACCAGGTAATACACCACGTCAACGGGTCCGGATTCGGCGAAGGCCGCTCGGGTCGAGGCGGGATCCGCGGCATCGAGCGCCACCGGTGTGACCTCGCCGAACCAGCCGAACCGCCTGAGGCGCGCGGGTTTTCGGGTGGCGGCCACGACGTGGTGCCGGTCCGCCAGCAGCGCCGTGACCAGCCGCGATCCG
>NZ_LZKD01000165.1:0-676 GCF_001668695.1 Mycobacterium sp. E2497 | reverse complement strand
CGGGGCTGTAGGTGTCCAGCAGCTGGGCGCTGGGCACCAGGTCTTGGGCCCCGCGCGCCAGATACGGCCCGCCCCGATTGAAGATGTCGGCGCCGGTGTTGCCGAACCCGGCCGCCGACAACAACGCCTGGTCCAAATCCTTCTGCTGCGCATTGATCGTGCGCGAGGTGATCACCGCGTTGTTCAAAAAGTCCAGCAGATCCGGCGCCGCGTTGGCGTAGGTGTCACCCAACCCGGCCAACTGCTGAATGTCATGACGCGCCTGCGGCATCTGCGGATTGACATCATCGAGGATCGCGTTCGCGTTGACCACCGACTGCCCGAACTTGTCACCCAGCCCGGTCAACGCCTGCGCGGCCGCACTCAGCGTCAGGTTCAACTTGACCGGATCCACCTTCTCCGCGATCGAGGTGACGGTCTGGAACAGCGTGTTGATCTCGGTGGTCACCGACCGCGCGTCGATCACCGTGTGCGGGCTGAGTTTTTGCGGCGACGGATTCTTCGGGGTGGTGAGCGACACATACTTGCCGCCGAACACCGTGGTCGCCTTGATATCGGCGTTCACGTTGGACGGAATCAGCGACAGGTACCGCGGATAGACCTCCAGGGTGAACTTGGCGGCCGGCTTGCCATCGCGCACCGTCTCGGCGATGTTGCCCACCCGGCCGATCTCCAC
>NZ_LZKD01000164.1:0-872 GCF_001668695.1 Mycobacterium sp. E2497 | reverse complement strand
CGCGAGCAGGCCGTCGCCATCCAGTCACAAGAGGTCTACGACCGCTACATGAAGTACCTGACCGGCTGCGCGAAGCTGTTCCGCCAGGGTTACACGGACGTCGACCAGTTCACGCTGGAAAAGTAGCGGTCCCCGGCCCCTCGCCACCTACTTCACGAGGGTGAACTGCCCGACATTGCTGATGCCCTTGCGGAAGAAGTTCTCACAGCCGGTCAGGTAGTGCATGTACTTGCCGTAGACCTCTTGTGACTGGATGGCGACGGCCTGCTCGCGATTGGCCTCGAGGGCGGCAGCCCAGGTCTCCAGGGTCCTCGCGTAGTGCAGCTGCAGCGAGTGGACCCGGGTCAGCTCGAAGCCGGCCGTGACCGCGTACTCGCCGACGGTCTGCGGTGTCGGCAGCCACCCGCCGGGGAAGATCTCGGTCAAGATGAACTGCGAGAAGTGCACGATCTCGTGGGTCAGCTTCATGCCCCGCGCCCGGGCGTCTTTGAAGGACGGGCGAACGATGGTGTGCAGCAACATCACCCCGTCGGACGGCAGCGCCTGGTAGGCCATCTTGAAGAAGCGCCCGTAGCGTTGGCGGCCGAAGTGCTCGAAGGCGCCGATCGAGACGATGCGGTCGACGGGCTCGTGGAACTTCTCCCACCCCTCCAACAGCACCCGCCGGGTGCGGGGCGTGTCCATCTGGTCGAACGTCTTCTGCACATGCTCGGCCTGGTTCTCCGACAATGTCAGGCCCACGACGTTCACGTCGTACTTCTCAATGGCCCGCCGCATGGTGGCGCCCCAGCCGCAGCCGATGTCGAGCAGCGTCATCCCCGGCTCGAGCTTCAACTTGCCCAGCGCCAGATCGATTTTGGCCAGCTGCGCCT
>NZ_LZKD01000163.1:0-10228 GCF_001668695.1 Mycobacterium sp. E2497 | reverse complement strand
CTCAGCAATACCCGGTACAGACGGTCCATGAAGAGTTGAAACGGCTTGTGCTCGGCCAGCAATCGGACGACGACGGGATCGAATTGCAGCGTGCGCACCAACCGGCGGTCGCGAACGGCCATCTCGATCACCCGCACCAATAGGGCATCTCGCGCCTGAGGCCCGTCGTCGTATGCTTCGGCCTCCTCGAGGGCCGGCTCGAGCCGGCCGAGTTCGCGCTCGGTCACGGCGATGACGATCTGCTCTTTGGTCCGAAACTGGTGGTAGACAGCGGCTTTCGTTATCCCGACGGCGTCGGCGATCATCTGCAGCGACGTACCGCTGACACCGTGCGCGGCGAAAAGCTCCAACGCGGCATCCAACACCCGCGTCCGGGCCGCGCTGTGCTCGATCAGCCGGAATTGCCCACCGTTGACCTGCTCCCGCGCTGTGCCCACGCACAGAGACTAGACGATGCTATTGACTCGAAGCTAGCCGATCGGCTAGCTTCGCTGACTGGGCGTGTGGGTGGCCGATCTCGTAGGGGAGGGGTGCTGATGTCCGACGCCGACGGTGGAGTTACTCAGGGTCGGGGCACGACGCGGGCGCCGCTGCGGCGGACCGACGGTGAGCTGATCCTGCTGTGGAGTCTGCCCGCCGCCCTGATCATTTGGATCGCCGCGTTCTTTCTCTTCCCGGGTTTCAACCCGCCGATGTCACCGACGATGCCGGCGGAACAGGTCGCCGCGTTCTACCGCGATCCGGCGCATCTCCCGGAGATTCGATACAGCATGATCCTGTTCAACTGGTTCGGGGTGTGCCTAGTCCCGATTCTGGCTTTGATCGTGCTGCAGCTCCGCAGGATGGCGCACCGAACGCCGATCTTCTCCTACGCGATGCTGGGTTGCGCGGCCGGCGGTCCGACCCTGTTCCTCGTCGCCAACGTCTGCTGGCTGCTGGCCGCCTTCCGGCCGGAGCGGAGCCCGGGGCTCACTCAGCTGCTCAACGATTTCGGCTGGATCACCTTCACGATCCTCGTGCCCTTCCTGATCGGGCAGAGCGTGATACTCGCCGTGGCAATCTATTTCGACGATCAGCCGAGCCCGGTGTTCGGCCGCTGGGTGGCTCACTTCAACCTTCTGTTGGCCGCCGCGCTGGTGCCCGCGGCGTTCGTCGGCGTCTCGCTGACCGGACCGCTGGCATGGGACGGCTTCTTGTCGTTCTGGGTGAAGAACGTCGCGATTGCCGTCTGGATCGTCGTGATGGGCGTCGTCTTGGGGCGCACCGTTTATCGCGAGCGCGCCGAGACCCACGGGCGGCCAGACCAACTGGTCAACGCATGAGCGCGGTGATCACACCGCCGACGTCCCCACCGCCGCCCCCCGCTGGAGCCCTGCCTCGCCGAATCCGTTGGCACGTGAGGCACAACCCCAAACGGGAACTGTGGTTCGCGTGGGGGACGCTCATGCTGTTCTACAACATCTTCTTCCCGATGTTCTTCATCGTGGCGCAAGTCCAGCCCCCACCGGAGCCCACCTGGGACCTCGCCACACAGCTCCACTGGTTCTCCGAACGCCGTCTCGGGATACCGGTTGGCTTCGGCATCATCTTCGCCATCAGCGGCATGATCGCGGTCAACAACGCCCTGATCGCATACTCGATGCGGCGCATGTCGGTCAGCCGAGCCTTTGGGTATTCGTATCTGCTCATCTATTCGCTCAGTGCGGTTCCCGGCATGCTGCTGCTCAACATCGCGCTGATCGTCGGCACGCTGCGACCCGAGCGCGACCCCGAAGCGATCGGTTGGCTTTACGACTTCGCCTTCCTGTCCTTCGACGGCACGATGGGGGTGTTCCTGATCGGCTCGCTGATCTGGATGGTCGCGATCCTGCTCGACAGGAACCGCGTGTTCCCCAAGTGGTTCGGCTATCTGAACCTGTGCAACGCGCTGACCGAGGTGGTGGTGGCGCCGTGCTGGATCTTTCGGCGTGGCGTGTTCGCGTGGGATGGCGAGATCGCCTGGTGGCTGGACATGGTCGTATTCGGCGTTTACCAAGTCACTTTCATCGTCATGCTGTTTCACATGATCCGCCGCGAAGACTTCGGTACCGGGCGCCTGCCCGACCTGCCGCGAAAAGAGGCGGCTGCTTGATGACCGACATGACCGACGGGGACCCACGGGCCAGATTCGTCCCGGGCCAACCGGACATGTGGGCCTTCGTGTTGTTCGAGACCCTGGTTTTCACCGCATATTTCGGCTTCTACCTGTTCTCCCGCGCTCGCAACCCCGAGCTCTTCCTGCACTCACAGGCGCAGCTCGACCTGCGCATCGGGGTTTTCAACACCCTTGTCCTGCTGCTGAGCTCGTGGTCGGTCGCCCGCTGTGTCCAGTCCGCCCGCGCCGGCGCCTATCGTGCGGCGCTGCGAGACGTGTTCGTCACGGCCGCATTCGCTGCGGCATTCCTGTTCTTCAAGGTGTTCGAGTGGGCTCGGCTGGTGCACGCGGGAAATGGCCTGGGGAGCAACGACTTCTTCACCTATTACTTCTTCCTCACCGGCATTCACTTCGTGCACCTGCTGATCGGCTTCGTCGCCCTCGGTGTCGTCGTCTACCAACTCCGAAGTCCGGCGCGGCGATCCCAGCAGAATGTCGAAACGTGTGCCACCTATTGGCACACCGTCGACTTCCTCTGGGTGCTCATCTTCGCGCTGCTGTACGTGGTGAGGTGAGAAGTGAAGTTCAACAAGCGGTTGCTGGGGGTATGGCTGATCCTGGCGTCGCTGACGCTGGCCTACCTATGGATCGACCATTCGGTCGGTACGGCGCCGAAATCCAGTGCGGTGGTCACGTCGAGCGTCATCGTGATCGCACTTGTCAAGGTGCGCATCATTTTTCGCGAGTTCATGGAGGTCCGCAACGCCCCGGCACTGCTGGGTCGGCTGACCGACGCGTGGGTGGTCGCCATGGCCACCGCCCTGCTCGGCTGCTACTTCGTCGGCATGAGCCTGTGATTCAACCCGCGACCGCGACCGCGTCGGCGGTCGTGAACCTCAGGTGCAGTTCGGTCAGGCCGCGCAGGATGTACGTCGGCTCGTAGGTGTAGCGGCGGTCGGCGCTCGGACCGTGGTGAGCTTCGTCGATCTCGATGTGCGACATCCGGTCCAGCAGGCGCTCGATCGAGACGCGGCCCTCGACCCGGGCGAGCGGTCCGCCGGGGCACGAGTGGACGCCGCGGGCGAACGCCATGTGTTCGCGCACGTTTCGTCGGTGCAGGTTGAATTCGTGTGAGTTGTCGAACCGGCGCGGGTCGCGATTGGCCGCACCCGGGAGCACCATCACCACGGTGCCGGCGGGGATGTCGACCCCACCGATGGCGGTCTTCTTGACGGCCAGTCGTGAATCGCTCTTGACGGGGCTGTCCATCCGCAGCGATTCCTCGATGAACCCGGGAATCAGGCCGCGGTCGTCGCGCAGCTCTTGCTGGATGTCCGGCCGGTCCCCGAGCACCTGCAGCGCCGCGCTGAGCAGCTTGGCGGTGGTTTCCTGGCCGGCGGCGAAGAGGAACGTCGCCGAGCGGACGACCTCGATGACGGGCGGCGTCGAGCCGTCGGGGTACTTCGCCGAAGCCAATGAGGTCAGGACGTCGTTGCGTGGCTCGCGTCGCCGATCCTCGATGTAGGTGCAGAACTTTTCGTCGAGCCACTCCAGCGGGTTGATGCCGACCGACTCGTGGTCCAGCGCACCCACCCGCGCATCGGGGCGGTCGGCGCCCAAGACCTTGCGGAACTCCTTGTGGTCGGATTCCGGCACGCCCAGCAGGTCGGCGATCACCAAGGTGGCGAACGGCTTTGAGTACTCGGCGATGAACTCGCACTCGCCGTTGCGCAGGAACTCGTCGAGCTGACGGTCGGCGAGGCGCCACATGAATTCCTCGTTCTGCTTCAGCCGGCTGGGGGTCAGCAGCTTCGCCAGCACCGATCGCGCCTTGGTGTGGTCCGGCGGATCCATGGTGACCATGTGCTCGTTCATCGGGAAAAAGCTGCGGTGCTGGTCGATCTGGGCACTGATGTCGTCGCCTTCGGGTTGGAAGGGCAACGGGGGGAACGGCCCGCCCAGGGCGACGATGTTGGAAAACGTCTCGGGGTCCTTATAGACCTCGCAGGCTTCGTCGTACCCGGTGACGGCGACGACGCCGTAATGGGGCAGCCGCAGCACCGGATTCTGACTGCGCAGGTAGTCGAAGTAGGGGTGGGGATCGGGGACCAGAGACGGATCGGTGAAGAAGTCGATCGACTCGTAGTTACTCATCGGATGTGCGTCTCCCTGGGCTGGGTTTACCGGTGGGGTTCGTCGGCATGCGAAACCGCCCCCGTTTCGAGAATCTGCTGAGCACCTGCTTAGCACGGCGGGAATGTCGTGGTCAAGGTCACAACGCCGTGCCGCGCTACGATTTCCGTGGTCGCCACGCGATCGGGAGGGACGGAGTAGCGGGATGACATCGGTCCGCAGGATCGGGGCGCCGGACGCGAAGAATCGCGGTCTGCTGCTCGACGCGGCCGAGCAGCTGATGCTCGACGAGGGCTACGCCGCAGTCACGTCCCGCCGCCTCGCGAACAAGGCGGGGCTTAAGCCGCAACTGGTGCACTATTACTTCCGCACCATGGAGGAGCTCTTCCTCGAGGTGTTCCGCCGCCGCGGCGAAGAAGCGCTCGCGGTGCACGCGCAGCTGATGAAGTCGCCGCAGCCGCTTTGGGCGTTGTGGCGATTCGGCACCGATCCCGCATTCACCCGGATTTCCATGGAATTCATGGCGTTGGCCAACCACCGCAAGGAATTGCGAGCCGAAATCGCTTACTATGCAGAACGTTTGCGTGACGAGGAACGGCAAGCGGTGACGGCCGCTCTGCAGCGGTATGGGGTGGCTAAAGACGCGATGCCGCCGGTCGTGATTACCGTGCTCATGTCCAGCTTGTCGAGATTCCTGGTTCTTGAGCGGGCGATCGGCATGTCCGGTGGTCACGCCGAAACGGTGCAACTAGTCGAAGAGCACCTGCGGCGCCTGGAAGGCGAACCGCAGCCGATCGATGGTGTGCCGCAGACCTGGGTCGTTCACCAGTTGCGCAGCGAACAGAGCACGCCCTTGGGGCCGTCCCTGGATACGACCACGGCCCCGTCGACCGCCAGATCGCAGTGAAGCCCCGGCGTGCCGGGCTCCGTACCCGTGCTCGCCACGACCATCGCGTAATCGTCGGGGTTCGACATGTCCAGGTCGAAGCTCCACGGCGTGCCGGGGCCGAGGTCGACATCGACGTGCGGCGTGAACGAGTAAGGGTTGTGGCTGTAATCGGAGAATTTCTCCGGCTGGTGGTCCAGGTAGTAGATGTCGGTGTAGATCGGATTCTTCGCGGTCACGGTGTATTTGACGTGATGCATGACCGGGTCGTCGGCCCGGGCGTGGCCGGCGCTCACGAGGGAACTGGTCGCACCCACCAGCAGCACCGATAGCGTCGTCGCGCCCGCCAGTCTGCCCCTCATCTCGCTCCTCCGGCCGCCCGCCGCGCACTCATGGTGCGGTTCATGACCCGCTCCGCGGCCCGCCAGTGCGCGTCGGCAACCCACAGCCGCGCAAAGGATGCTATCGCTTCGTCCGCCGAAACTCCGCTGATTACGCGCTTGATCTCGGTTGCCGGGTGGCGAGCCAGCGACCTCGCGATGGATTGCCATCCCTCGTCGAACTTGGCGCGCGGCAACACCCGGTCCACCAAGCCGATTCGCTCGGCCTCCTCCGCGGTGAGGGCGGTTCCGGTGCCGGCCAGCAACAGCGCCCGGCTCTTTCCGACGAGTTCGGCCAGCCGCTCGGCGCCACCCCAGGCCGGCATGATCTCCAGCTCGACCTGATTGAAGGCGATCTTGACGTCGTCGGCCGCCAGCCGGATGTCGGCCGCAACGGCGACCTCGGCGCCGCCACCGAAGGCGTGACCGTTCAGCGCGGCGATCACCGGAGCGGGGAAGCCGGCGAGCTGATCGCAGATCGCGCGCATCCGCTTGGCCATCGCCGCCGCATCCTCTTCGGTGCGCAGCGCGCGCAGCTCCTTGAGGTCGCCACCGGACACGAAAGCCCGATCACCCGCGCCCTTGATCACCAGCGTCCTGGCGCCCGCCGCCGCGTCGAGCGCCTTTTCGAGCTGCTGCATGGTGTCCAGGGCGATGGCGTTGCGCGCGTGAGGCCGATCGATGGTCAGCACAGCCAACCCGTCGTCGATCTCCAGGTCCACCATGCGGCATCGCTCCTTGGACGAGAACAGACGATATCGGCATTTGTCTGAGGTGCAGAGAATAACATCGTCGCTGCAGGCCGAAGCGCTATCCGTCAGTGAAGACAGGGGTACCCCTTGCGGGATCGAATCGCGGCCGCGGTCGTGGCGGTGCTCGCAGTCACGGCCGCCGGCGCATGCACTCCGCGGCCGCCCACCCGGCTGTCCAGCACCGCCTCGGTGACGGTCAACGGAAACGAAACGACGTTCAACGTCGTCAAGTGCGGTCAACTGCAATGGACCCGGACGATCGACATCGGCGGCGATTTCGCCGGAGCCAGAGTCGTCGTCGACGAGCAAGCGGACGCCGTCAGCGCGGAGTCGGTCCACATCCGCAACGTCAACGGCTTCACCGGCATGTACTCGCGGGGCGGAGAGGGTGACGCGGATACCAGGCTGAGCGGAGACAGGTTCACCATCACCGGCACCGCGCACGGCTACAGGTCCGACAAGCCCAACGAGCCGGCCACCGCGACCTTCAAAATCATCGCCACCTGCTGACGGGTTCCCGCGCAATGGCGGGGGCCCGTTGCGGTTCGATGCCATGAGAGAATAGTATTCTCATAAATTGCGAAGGAGGATTTCATGGGCCAGTTGTCGCATCGGGAGGACGTCCCGTTTCCGCTCTTCGACGCGGATAACCATCTCTACGAGCCGCCGGAGGCGCTGACCAAGTTCTTGCCCAAGGAGTACAAGGACTACGTCCAATACGTGCAGATCAACGGGCGCACCAAGATCGCGCTGCGCGGCGTGATCAGCAACTACATCCCCAACCCGACCTTCGAGGTCGTCGCCCGACCGGGCGCCTGGGAGGAGTACTTCAAGTACGGCAACCCCGAGGGCAAGAGCAAGCGCGAGCTGTTCGGCGAGCCGATGCGCGCGATCCCGGCGTTCTTCGAGCCCGGCCCGCGGCTGGAGAAGATGAACGAGCTCGGCCTGGACCGCACGCTGATGTTCCCGACGCTGGCCAGCCTGATCGAGGAGCGGTTGCGTGACGACCCGGTCGCCATCCACGTCCTGATCCACGCGCTGAACCAGTGGCTCGACGAGGTCTGGGGCTTCAACTACCAGAACCGCATCTTCACCACCCCGGTGATCACCCTGCCCATCGTCGAGAAGGCGATCGAGGAGCTGGAGTGGGTGGTCAAGCGCGGCGCGCGGTGCATCCTGATCCGCCCGGCTCCGGTCCCCGGCTTCCGCGGCCCCCGGTCGTTCGCGCTGCCCGAGTTCGACCCGTTCTGGGAGCGGGTCGTCGAGTACGACCTGCTGGTCGGCATGCACTCGTCCGACAGCGGCTATTCCCGGTACACGTCCGAGTGGGACGGCGCCGACCAGGAGATGCTGCCGTTCCAGACCAACGCGATGGGCATCCTCAACGAGTGGCGGCCGATTCAGGACGCGGTTGGCTCGTGGGTGATTCACGGCGCGCTCTATCGCCACCCCAAGCTGAAGGTCGCGATCGTCGAGGCCGGATCGAAGTGGATGACCCCGTTGCTCGACGGCCTGGCCGAGGTCTTCCGGAAGGCCCCGGAGGCCTTCCCGAGCGACCCCGTCGAAACCGTGAAGAACCGGATCTACGTCAGCCCGTTCTTCGAGGAGGGCATCGACGACCTGATCAACCTAGTCGGCGTGGACCAGGTGCTGTACGGCTCGGACTGGCCGCACCCCGAGGGGCTCGCGGAGCCGACGTACTACATCAATGCGCTGTCGCACCTGCCTGTCGAAGACCAGGCGAAGATCATGGGCGGAAACCTCGGCCGGCTCGTCACGGTGTGACGAACTGGCAGACCATCCCCGAGATGGTCTTGAGCGCGGCGGACCGCTTCGGCGACGCGGAAGCGGTCGTGGACGGTCCGCTGCGCCTCACCTTCTCGGAGGTGGTCGAGCGGATCCGTTGCGCGGCGGGCGCTTTTGCCGAACTGGGCGTCGACAGGGGTGACCGCGTCGCCGTCTGGGCGCCGAATTCCGCGGAGTGGATCATCGCGGCCTTCGGGCTGCTCACCGCGGGCGGCGTGTTGGTGCCGGTCAACACCCGGTTCAAGACCGAAGAAGCGGGTGACATCATCACCCGCAGCGGGGTGAAGGCCGTCCTGGTTCAGAAGGGTTTTCTGGGCCAGGACTACACCGCGCCGGCGGGCACACCCGTCATCGATCTGAAGTCCGACTTCCTTTCCAGCGGTTCACCGTTCGAGCGGACGGTGAGCGGAAGCGACGTCTCGGACATCATCTTCACCTCGGGCACAACCGGCCGCCCGAAGGGCGCGATGATGAATCATCGCCAGACGCTGCGGATGTACGAGGAATGGGCGACGCTCGCCGACCTGCGCGAAGGCGACCGCTACCTGCAGATCAACCCGTACTTCCACACGTTCGGGCTCAAAGCGGGGCTCGTCACGTCGTTTCTCCGCGGCGCGACGATGCTGCCGGTCGCGGTTTTCGACGTCGACACGGTGGTGAATCTCATTGAACGCGAACGCGTCACGCTGCTGCCGGGTCCACCGACGCTGTATCACTCGCTGCTGACGGTCGGCGACAAAGCCAAGCTGGCGACGTTGCGGGCGGGCGTGACCGGCGCCGCCGACATCCCCGTCGAACTGGTCCGCCGCATCCACGGCGAACTGCCCTTCCAGACGCTGATGACCGGATACGGGCTCACCGAGGCCGGCAACGTCACCCTGTCCCGGCCCGGCGATTCGTTCGAGGACGTGGCCACCACTGCGGGCCTGCCGTGCGACGGGGTCGAGGTGCGCATCGCCGACGATGGCGAGGTGCTGGTCCGCGGCTACGGCGTCATGCAGGGGTACCTCGACGATCCGGAGGCCACCGCCGAGGCGATCGACGACAACGGCTGGCTGCACACCGGGGATTTGGGCAGTCTGGATTCTTCGGGTCGGCTCCGGATCAATGGCCGCAAGAAGGACATGTTCATCGTCGGAGGATTCAACGCGTACCCCGCGGAGATCGAGGGCTTTCTCATGCACCACCCGGCCGTGGCGCAGGCGGCGGTCGTCGGCGTTCCCGACGCACGGCTCGGACAGGTGGGCAAGGCTTTCGTCGTCGCGAAAGACGCTGTCAGCGCTGAGGAATTGATCGATTGGTGTCGCGAACGCATGGCGGGGTTCAAGGTGCCGCGGTCGGTACGGTTTCTGGACGCCCTGCCTCTCAACGCCACCGGCAAGGTGGTCAAAGACCTCTTGCGTTGACACGGGTCCGCCACGCGCCTTCAACTCACCCGGATGACCAGTTTGCCGACGTGCTTGGCATCGCGCAGTCGCTCGAACGCCGATTTGGCCTGCTCGAACTCGAAAACCTCGTCGATGACCGGCGTGAGGCCCGTCGCGGCCACGGCGCGGACGAGATCCTGTAAATCGGCGCGGTCGCCGACAGTGATGCTGCGTGTTGTCGCACCGCGACCCCTCAACAGAAAATAGTCAACGCCGGGGTTGTCGTCGCTGAGGAAGCCGATCAGCGTGACCTCTCCGCCGACGGCGACCGCCCGCAACGACTGCTCGATGGTGGCCGGCCCGCCGACTTCGACGACGCGGTCGACACCGCGTCCTTCGGTCACGTCACGCACCTGTTCGCCCCAGCTCGGGTTGCTGCGGTAGTTGATGACCTCCTCGGCGCCGAGCTCCCGCAGAGTCTCGGCCTTTCGCGGACTCGAGGTGGTCGCGATGACCCGGGCGCCCAACACCTTGGCCAACTGCAACGCGAAGACCGACACGCCGCCCGATCCAAGGGTCAGCACCGTCTGGCCCGCCCGAACCGGGTTGGGTCCGCCGAGCGCGTTCCACGCCGTGACCCCGGCGCAGGGCAGCGTCGCCGCCCGTTCGTCAGAGATCGCCGCGGGGATGCCGACGACCGCCAACTCCGACAGCTACGGCAGCGGGCAGGACGGGTGGCTCACCGAATACAAGGTGGTGTCGCGGGAAGC
>NZ_LZKD01000162.1:0-41227 GCF_001668695.1 Mycobacterium sp. E2497 | reverse complement strand
GATCGACGAGAACTATTACAGTCCCGCCGCCGTCCGGCGCGTCGTGCCCTATCCCGGCAGCTTCTGGCCGGTCACCGGGCTGAATTCGCCGACCGTCAACAGCTCCGTGAACACCGGGGCGAACAACCTCGACGCCGCGATCCGCAACACCGAAGGTCCCATCTCGGTGGCCGGCCTGTCCCAGGGCACGCTGGCGCTCGACCGCGAGCAGGCGCGCCTGGCGCACGATCCGACCGCACCGCCGCCGAATCAGCTCACGTTCATCAAGGCCGGCAACCCCAACAACCTGCTCTATCAGGCGTTCGGGCCGGGGACGCATGTGCCGATCATCGACTACACGGTCCCGGCTCCGGTGGAGAGCCAGTACGACACGATCAACATCGTCGGCCAGTACGACCCGTTCTCCGACCCACCCAACCACCCCGGCAATCTGCTGGCCGACCTGAATGCCGTTGCGGCCGGGGGATATTACGGCCACACCGCCACGGCGTTCTCCGACCCCTCCCGCGTCGCGCCGTGGGACGTCAAGAGGACGACCAACAGCCTGGGCGCCACGTCGACGACGTATTTCATCCGTAACGCCGAGCTGCCGCTGGCCCGGGCGCTGGTCGACGGGGCGGGCATGCCCCCCGAGGCGGTCGGCCCGATCGACGCGGCGCTGCGGCCGTTGATCGACAGGGCCTACGACCCGGGCCCTGCGCACGACCCCGTCCAGATGATCAACGGCCTCGCCCACATCCCGACGATCATCTCCGCCGTCTCCTGGCCCGTCCGCGGTGCGAGCGCCGGAATCAACCTGGCCACCAACTCGTTCGCGGTCGCCAACCTGGCCCGAACCATCACCCCGGGGCCCGGGCTCGGCAGGGGCGGCAAGGGTCTGCTGCCGAAGCTCGTCCGCGCCGTGGTCAAAGCCAAGAAGTAGTGCCGGCTAGAGCCTGAGCCCGTCGTGCGGCGAAAAGCCGACCAGCTGCTCGGCCGTCCACGCCGGTGACTTCGCTTCGCCGGGCAGCAGCGGCTTGCGTTTGACCGGGCCGCGGTGCCGCCGCAACGACCATCGTCCCGCGGCCGCCCGCAGCGATGGCCGCCACCAGTTCGCCCGCCCGACCAGGACGGCGATCGCGGGCACCGTCACCGTCCGCAGCAAAAACGTATCCAGCAGCAGACCCGTGCCCAGCACGAAACCGCCCTGGACCACGGTGGACAGGCTGGCGAACACCAGGCCGTACATCGACGCGGCCATGATCAGGCCCGCCGCGGTGATCACCCCGCCCGTCGAGGACACGGTTCGGATGACACCCGAGCGCATTCCCGATGCGGATTCCTCCCGCAGCCGGGAGATGAGCAGCATGTTGTAGTCGGCCCCGACCGCCACCAGGATGACGAACGTCAAACCCGGCACGCTCCAATGCAATTCCTGGCCCAAGATCAGTTGGAAGACGATGACGCCGATGCCGAGGGCCGACATGTACGAGACGATCACCGTCCCGATCAGATACAGCGGCGCGACGACCGCGCGCAGCAGGGCGATCAGGATCAGCAGCACCACGCAGACGGTCATCGCGATGATGAATCGCAGATCGTGATCGTAGTAGTCGCGCGTCTCCTTGAGCACGACGGGCAACCCCACCACCGATACCTTGGCATCGGCCAGCGTGGTATTGGGCTGGGCGCCCTGCGCGGCGGCCCTGATCGCATCCACCTGGTCCATCGCCGCGGTGCTGAACGGATCGAGGTTGGTCTGGATCAAGTACCGCATCGCATGGCCGTCGGGCGAAACGAACGCGCCGGCAAGCCTTTTCAGCTGGTCGGCGCTCATGCCCCCGAGCAGGCCCCGCACTCCGCCCGGCAACGCCCCGGGCTTGCCGCCCTCACCGGTGGCATACGACAACGCCTGCGCCGGGATGTAGAAGCCCGCCATCGCCGGCGTCGTCGCCTCGTTCTTCATGGACAGCAGGAACGCGGACGCCTCGCCCATCCCGAAGCCCATCTTCTTGACCTGGTCGACCAATTGCTGCACACCGTCGGCCAATTGGCGGCTGCCGTCCGCGAGTGTGTTGGTCCCCTGCTGCAGGAAGGTGATCTTCGCCCGCATGCCGCCCGGGCTGCCCATCCCCAGCGAGCCCATCGCACCGATGACGGTGGACAACGCCCGGCGCAACCCGGAAACCGTTGCCGCGAGGGTCTGCACGGCCTGGGTCGCCCGCAACTGACGGGCCAGCTCCGAAATCTTGCCCAGTGTTCCGTCGTCGCGCGCCGTCACCAGCCGCTGTAATTCGTCGCGCGCGTTGACGCAGGCGGGCTCGGCGCTGCACATGGGGCTGTTGTCCAGCGCCCCCAGCACCGGATTGGCCCAATCAGAGTTGTCGGCAACGAAGTTGGCGTTGGCGCCGATGGCATCGCCGAGCGAACGCATGCCGTTGACGAGCCGTTCGGCGCCATCGAGTTCGGCCAGCGCCCGGTTCCCGCCGAAGATGTTCTGCAAGGCCGCCAGGGCGTCGACCATGCCGCCGACCGCTGACACGGCCTGATTGACCTGGGTCCGTACGTCGCCGAGCCGGCCCGCCATCAGGTTGGCGCCACCCGCGAGCCGATCGAGATCGCCGGTATGGTCGACGATTTGCCTGGAACCCGCGTCCAGCTTGTCGCCGACTTCGCCGGCCTGCCATGAGGTTTTGGCCTGCTCCAGCGATTGCCCGGTGGGCCGGGTGATGCCCCGGACCATCGCGACGCCCGGCACCTGGCTGACCCGTTGCGCCATCTGCTCGAGGTCGGCGAGGGCCTTCGCCGTGCGCAGGTCCTGCGGCGAGGAGATGAACAAGTACTCGGGGACGATCAGGTTGGTCGAGAAGTGTTTTTCTAGCGCGGCGTAGCCGACCGAACTTTCCACGTTGCCCGGTAGGGCCTTGCGGTCGTCGTAGTTGTACCGGGCCAGCCCCGCGCACCCGGCCAGGATCACCAGCACCAGCGCGCTGGCCAGTAGGTGGGCCTTGGGCCGCCGCACGATGTTGATGCCCGACCGCCGCCAGAAGCTACGGCTGAGATCGCCGCGCGGCGCGATCCAGCCGCGGCGCCCGGCGAGCACCAGCAGCGCGGGCAGCAGCGTGATTGCGGCGAAGAAGACGACGGCCACCGAGATGCCCAGCACCGGCCCGACCGTCCGCAGAATTCCCAACTGGGTGAAGATCATTCCGAGAAACGTGACCGCGACGGTGGCCGCCGAGGCGGCGATCACCTTGCCGATGGACGCCAACGCCTTGACGACCGCCTGGTCGGAGTCCACGCCCTGGCGCACGTAGTCGTGGTAGCGGCTGATCAGGAAGACGGCGTAATCCGTTCCGGCGCCGACCATCATCCCGCTCATGAAGATGACGGTCTGGTTGGCGATGCCCAGGCCGGCCAGCCCGACCAGGGCCACCAACCGCTGGGCCACCACCGCGGACATGCCAATGGTCAGCAACGGCAGCACCATCGTGACCGGGTTGCGGTAGATGACGAACAGGATGACGAACAAGAGCACGACGATCGCGAGCTCGATCCGCGTCCTGTCCCGCTGGCCGGTGACGTTCAGGTCGGCGACGGTGGACGCGGGCCCGGTCAGGTTGGCCGTCAGCGTAGACCCGGCCACGGTCTGCCGCACGATCTCGGCCACCCGCGCGTACGCCCGCTTGGATTGCGGGGAGCCCAGATCGCCGGGCAGGCCGACGGGCAGCATCCAGGCCTGGTGGTCCTTGCTGGTCAGCAGTTCACGCAGCGGCGGCGTGGTCAGGAAATCCTGCAGCATCGCCACGTCTCGGGTGTCGCGGCGCAGGGCCTCGGTGAGTTTGCGGTAGGTGCCTTCGTCGGCCGCGGTCAAGCCTTTGGCGTCGCTGAGCACCACCACGGCGATGCTCTGCAACCCGGCCTCGCCGAAAGCGGCGTTCATGGTGCGGGTGGCGGCCAGCACCGGCGCGTCGGACGGCAGGATGGCGACCGGGTGTTGCTGGGAGATCTCTTCCAGCGACGGCGCGGTCAGCGCGAGGATGCCCGCAAGCGCGATCCAGATGCCGATCACCAGCCACGGTCTTCGCCCGACGAGGCGTCCGAGGCGGGGGAAGACGCCCACCGGGTCGTCCCGGCCAGTCTTCGCTAGTGACATTGAAAACCGCATTCTGCTTCGAGCGTCAGTGCGTCGCCTGCCGGTCGCGGCCGGCGACGTTACGCGCACGCTCCGCCGCCCCGCCGTCGGCGATGCGGACGCACACGGATTTTATGGCACCCAGATACCGGGTGACGTTATTTCGGGCCACCGGATGGTCGGGAAACAGCACGCTCGCCCCCGTCTCGTCGAACCGCCCCACCATGGTGCTGAGCGGGTAGGTGACCCTGCCGTCACTGTGTGCGCCGACGGTCAGGCCCTCGAACAACTTGGTCATCATCGACAGCGGATTGGCTTGCGCGTCAAAGAAGTTCACCAGCGAGAACAACGGCGGGGGCCTGCGCAGCGAGGGCTGTAGTTCCACGACCCGTTCGAACGGTACCCTCGCGAGGTCCGCGCCGGAGTCGAAGGACGCCTGGGCGCTTCGTGCCATGGCGTTGAACGATGATCCGGCGACGGGAACGGTGACCGGGATCTGCCCGGTGAACCACCCCTGCGTCGTGAAGTCGGCCTGCGTGCTGCGGGTGTCTTTCGGGGTGATGGCGAAATACGTTCCGGCTCCGGTCAACTCGTGAACGGCGAGAGCCAGGCACGCGAACATCCCGCCGACGAACCGGGCGCCGGCCGCCACACAGGCGGTTTCGAATCGATGCGTCTGTTCCTCGTCCAACAGGGTCACGCCCAACAGGTCACCGGCGCAGGGCGCGGAGGGGTCGCCGAGGGCAAGCGGGAACGCCGGGAACGTCCCGCCGTTGAGTTCGGCGAAGTCGATCCACTCCCGCACCTCGGGCGAGTCGACGGTCAGGCCCGCGGTGTAGTCGCGTTGCCGTAGGCAGTAGTCGGCATAGCTGCCGGCCGGCGGCAGCTCGACCGGCGGATTTCCCGCGGTCAGCTCGGCGTACATGGTCCGGAACTCCAGGAGTCCCATCCCGACGAACTGGCCGTCGGCGTGCAGGTGATCGATGCTGGCATAGAAGGTGAAGCGGTCCGGGCGCTGAATCACCCCGAAGCTGAAGCAATCCCACTGCAGCGAATCGGGGGTGGACACTATGTGCTCCCGCAGCCGCGCGCCGGTCACCTCGCCGTGTTCGGTGGGGACGAACTCGATGTCCGCCGGGTCGTCGAGGGTGTGCCGCACGATGTGGTCGGCGTCGTGGTACTCGAACCAGCTCCGGTAGGTCTCGTGCCTGCGCAGGTGCGCATTGATGACGTAGGTCATGGCCCGCAGGTCGCAGCGGCCCGACACCTCGACCGACGCGATCAGCAGCCGCGAATGGTCCAGGCCGCGGGCGGCCTGTTCGCGCAGGCTCCGCAGGTGCCGGGCCTGCACGTAGCTGGGCGGCACGGCGCTCGCCGGTGCCGCGACGGCCCTCTCGCGCGCGGCGGGCGACGGGTGCCACGAGAACAATGTGCCGGGAGCCGGCGCCCACTCGTCGACCGTGGAGACGTCCAAGGGGCCGATCCGCACTGCTACCTCCCGTGCTTCAGCACCGACGGCTCTGCGCGGAGAACGGCAGCTGACTGCGTATCGGGGGGATCCGCCGAACACCGGTGTGCTGAGGTTCGGTGGGTAGCCTAGCCCGCGTCGTCGTGGGCCGCTTGGTACGGCGTGCCGCCGGCTGCGCCGGCCCGACCGTCAGGCCGTGCGGTCGGCGAGCGCCTGTCGGGCCGCGTTGTAGCCGGGGATGAACGTGATGCCCGGTCCGCCGTGGCAGCCCGCGCTGCCCAGGTACAACCCCCCGATCGGTATCGGCTGGCCGCGAAAGCCCTTCGGGCCGGGCCGGTTCGGCCCGATCTGGTCGGGGTTGAGCAGTCCGTGGCAGTAGTCGCCCCCGGGCGCGCCGAACATCACGCCCATGTGCTTGGGCGTGAAGGTGGTGTGCCGGATGATGCTGCGCTCGAAGTTCGGCGCCAACCGGGTGATCTTGTCGATCACCCGCTGACCCATTTCGACCTTCGCCTCGCCGTAATCGGCGTCGCCCTCGATCGGGAACCACAAGGCGAACGCCGAGGCGGCGTGCTTGCCCGCGGGCGCCAGGTCGGGGTCGTTCTGGGTGGGGATCTGCAGCACGACGGTCGGGTCGGCCGGGACGATCCCGCGCCGCGCGTCCTCCCACTGCCGCTGGACCTCCTCGGGCGTGCAGAACAGGCCGATCGACGCCTGCATGGCCGGATCGTTGAGCGCCTCGTAGGGCGCGGCGAACTCCGGCGCTTCTTCGAGCGCGAAGTGCATCTGCAGGTAACTGCCCCGGTGGTCGGTCTTGGCGTACCGCTCGCGGATGTCACCGGGCAGCAGGGCGGGGTCGATCAGCTCGTTGAGGGTGAAATCGGGCGCGATACCGGAGACGACGATCGGGGCGGTCAGCTCCTCACCGCCCTCGGTGCGCACCCCGGCCACCCGCCCGTCGGTGACCACGATCTCGGTCACCTTGGTCCGCAGCCGGACTTCGCCGCCGTGGCTTTCCAGCAGTTCGCCCAGGTGCGCGGTGAGCGCCCCGATGCCGCCGCGCAACTTCTTCATCTGCATGGTGTCGCCGTCGGGGACGCCCAACCCGAAGGCCAGCGCGGCGGCGCTGCCCGGGGTTTCCGGCCCGCGATAGAGGGTGTTGACCGCCAGCACGGTCATCGAGCCGCGCAGCGCACCGTGCTTCTCGCGGTCGGGCAGATAGCGGTCCAGCACGTCGGTGACCGACCCGAACAGCATGTCGTCGATCGCCGAGCGTTCGAATTCGTTTGTCGCGCAGGCATACATCTCGTCATACGTCTTGGGCTGCGTCCCCGCCTCAAACCGGCCCAGCGCCCGCGTCGGAGCCTGGCTCCAGGCCATCAGGCCCGCCATCCCGTTGACCGCGTCCGCCCCGTGCACCTCGTTGAGGTGGGTGAACAGCTTGACGGGGTCGCTGTACTGGATCAGCGGGTCGTCACCGACGCCGCGCACCGCCACCGACATCACGTCCAGGTCGATCGTCGGCAGGGTGTCCAGGCCGAGTTCGTCGACCACCACCTTCGACGTGGGGAACTGCACCGAACCTGCGATCTCGAACCGATACCCGTCGAAAAGCTCCACCGTTGACGCCATCCCACCGGCGTAGAGCTTGGAATCCAGGCACACCGTGCGCAAGCCCGCCTTCTGCAGCAGCACCGCCGCCGCCAGGCCGTTGTGTCCCGCACCGATAACTATCGCGTCATACCGTGTCATGGTCCTGCCCTCCACGAGAGGAGGCTGACACGGCGCCGAAGTTTTGTCAATTATGACGAAACTTTTATCCGCGGTCGGTGGTCCAGGCGTCGGTGATGCCCGCGCGCAGCGACTCCAGCGCCGCGTGACACATCCGCGCCAGTTCGCCCAGCGACCGGTCGTCGCCCAGCATCCAGAACTCCATCGCACCGAAGACGCCCGCCGCGATGCAGCGCGCGATCACCGCGGCACGCAATCGCCCGTCCAGCGTCCCGGCGGCCGTACAGCTACGCCGATGCAACTGCGTCTCGATGACACCCGCGAAGTCGGCCTGGACCTCCTGCATGTGGCGCACGATGCGGCCGGGGTCGAGCTCGCCGCCCCGCAGTGCGGCGATTTTCGTCACGGCCTCAACGTCATAGGGGAACGAGAAGATGGCCGACTGCACCGAATCGATGATCGCCTCGTCGGCAGGCCGGGCGTCCAGTGCGGCCCGAAACCAGTTCAGCCCGGTGTAGTCGGCAAACAGCAGATCGTGCTTGGACTTGAAGTGCCGATAGAACGTCCGCAGCGACACCCCGGCGTCCGCCGCGATCTGCTCGGCCGACGTCTCCTCGACGCCCTGGGCGAGGAACCGGACCATGGCCGCCTGGACCAACGCCTCCCGCGTGCGCTCGCTGCGCACCGTCTGCGCCGGCCTGACCATGCAAGTAAGGTACCGCAACCACCTTTTGTCAGTATTGACAAAACTTTGGCTTCGGGGTGAGACTGCGCCCATGGTCTCGCTTCTTGTGCATGCAGTGCTCGGGTTCGGTGTCATCGGCTGGATCGTCGCCTCGAACTCGAAGGTGTTCGCCCGGCCGGCCGGCGGGCCGCTGTTCACCCCGCTGGAATGCCTGTACTACGTCATCGGCATCGGCTCGGTGGTCCTGGGCTGGTACTTCAACATCACCTACGTCCAGCAGTACTCGCACGGGTCCACCAATCCGTTGTGGGGCGAGCACGGCAGCTGGGCCGAATACATCAGGCTGATGTTCACCAATCCCGCCGCGGACTCCGCCAGCCAGGATTACACGATCGCGAATGTCATTCTGCTGCCGCTGTTTACCATCGTGGACGGTTACCGCCGCGGGCTGAAGCACCCGTGGCTGTTCTTTGTGTCGAGCCTTTTCACCAGCTTCACGTTCGGGTTCGCCTTCTACTTCGCCACCATGGAGCGGCAGCGCCGGCACCAACAAGCCCGCGAGACGGTGGACGCCTAGTTTCCGTCCGCCCAGCGCCGGGCCCACCGGTCGAGGGGATCGAGCGCCTCGCCCAGCGACCGGCCGGCTTCGCTGAGCTCGTAAGACTGATCGTCGCGCTGGACGACCAGGCCCGCGTCCGACAGTTCGCCGAGACGGTCATACAAGACGCTGGGAGACATCCCGTCGCAGCGCTCCCGCAACGACCTCGCCCCCAGCGGTCCGTCGCGAAGCTCCCACAGGATCCGCAGCGACCAGCGCCGCCCGAGGAGGTCGAGGGCCGCCATGAGTGGCCGCCCGGTCGTCGACCCCCGCACGGGGCGCCCCGGTCGAGCCACCGATTGACGTTTCGGATTCCGTAACGTAGCTTTCCTGTCCATGGTTACGGAAATAGTAACGCCTCGCATCGACGCCCTCGACCCGCCATACGAGGCCGCGGTGGCGGCCCTACTGCAGAATATGATGCCGCCGGACGTGCCGCCCATCGCCCTGTTTCGCGTCGTGGTGCGCAACATGCCGATGGCC
This sequence comes from Mycobacterium sp. E2497, assembly GCF_001668695.1. Taxonomy (NCBI): domain Bacteria; kingdom Bacillati; phylum Actinomycetota; class Actinomycetes; order Mycobacteriales; family Mycobacteriaceae; genus Mycobacterium; species Mycobacterium sp. E2497. The sequence continues at coordinate 32,148 of NZ_LZKD01000162.1, read as the reverse complement.
GAGGCCATGACGCGCTGGGGCGGTTACGAGCTGAGCCGCGCGTTGTCGCTGTCCCTTCGCGACCGCGAGATCGTGATCGACCGCACCTGCGCTCGCTGCGGCTGCGAGTACGAATGGGGCGTGCACGTCGCGTTTTTCGCGGACAAGGCCCGTCTCGATCGCACGCAGATCCACTCCCTGACCCACGGCGGCGCCGACGATCCGTGTTGGACGGCCGAGCGAGATCGCCTACTCGTCCGTGCCGTGGATTCGCTCTACGACCGTCGAGACATCGACGATGCCCTCTGGATGGCGCTGCGCGCCGAATTCGACGAAAGCCAGATCCTCGACCTCACGATGCTGTGCGGCTGGTATCACGCGATCAGCTTCACCGCGCGTGCCGGCCGGGTCCCGCTCGAGGCGGGCAGCCCCACCTTCAGGTCGGTTTGACGGCACGCCACCGTTGCCGCCCACCTGAGGGGTGGATCTGGACATCGACGAATCCCGCGTTGCGCAACCGCGCGCCCAGATCAGCGGGCGCGATCGGGTTGTAGGTGTCGGCGATGTGCAGCAGCCGGAAGGACAGCGACGGGACACCGTCGCTGCCGGCGAACACCCCACCCGGCCGCAGCACCCGGAACGCCTCGGCGAAGAGCCGGTCCTGCAATTCGGCGCTCGGCACGTGGTGCAGCATCGTGAAGCACACGACCGAGGTGAAGTGATCGGCGGGCAGCCCGGTGTCCGCGCCGTCGCCGTGGATGATGCGGGCCCGGTCGCCGTAGCGGCGCTCGAGGCGGTCGGCCATCGCGGCGTCGACCTCGACGGCGGTGAGCGAATCGGCCCTGTCCAGCAGGGCGCGCATCGTCGCCCCATAGCCCGGGCCGATTTCCAAAGTCCGCGAACCTAATTCGACGCCGTCCAACGCCCAGGGCAACAGCTGCCCCGCCACCGCTTTCTGCCAGGCCGCCGAGCTACATCGGCGCCGGTGCAAAAGATTCATTCCCATAACCACGACGTTAGGCGCACCTGAGGAAGGCGCACTTCCGATATCTTGCCGACTTATGTCGGAAATCAGCCATCACGGGCCGGCGACATCGTCGCTGGCTCTGCCGCCGGGTGCCCGGATCGAGCGGCACCGCCATCCCTTGCACCAGATCGTCTACCCGTCCTCGGGTGCGGTCTCGGTCACCACACCGGCGGGAACCTGGATCACGCCGGCGAATCGGGCCATCTGGATACCGGCGGGGTGCTGGCATGAACACAAGTTCCACGGCCACACGCAATTTCACGGCGTCGCACTGGATCCCGGTCGCTATCGCCGCGGCCCCGGCGCACCGGCCGTGCTGGCGGTCAACCCGTTGATGCGCGAACTCATCATCGCCTGCTCGCGAACCGGCGCAACCGACACCGGCGAGCACCACCGGATGCTGGCCGTGCTGCACGATCAGTTGCAGGCGACGAGCGCCGTTGAGCCACTGTGGATTCCCACCCCCGCAGACGGCCGGCTGCGGGACGCGTGCGCGCTGATCGCCGACCATCTGCGCGAACCGTTGACGTTGCAGCAGATCGGCGATCGGATCGGCGTGGGCCAGCGCACGCTGAGCCGCCTGTTCCGCGAGGAGCTGGCGATGACGTTTCCGCAGTGGCGTACCCAGCTGCGGCTGCAGCACGCCCTGGTGCTGCTCACCGAGCGCCGCGATGTGACATCGGTGGCCTCCGAATGCGGTTGGGCCACACCGAGCGCCTTCATCGACACCTATCGGCGGGCATTCGGGCACACCCCGGGCGCCCGGCGTCTCTAGCCAATGATGGCGACCCGCCGCGCCCGGCTACGCCGCGCTTGCGATCGCCACTAGCCGGCCGGCTCCAACAGCTCGGTGCCCACGAACGGCACCAGCGCGTCGGGCACCCGCACGCTGCCGTCGGGCTGCTGGTGGTTCTCCAGGATCGCGACCAGCCACCGGGTGGTGCCCAGCGTGCCGTTGAGCGTGGCCGCGGTCTGCGGCTTGCCGCCCTCGTCGCGGTAGCGCGTCGCCAGCCGGCGCGCCTGGAAGGTGGTGCAGTTCGACGTCGACGTCAGCTCGCGGTAGGTGCCCTGCGTCGGAACCCAGGCCTCGCAGTCGAACTTGCGCGCGGCCGACGAGCCGAGATCGCCCGCGGCGACATCGATCACCCGATACGGCACCCCGATGCGGGCCAGCATCTCGCGTTGCCAGCCGAGCAGCCGTTCGTGTTCGGCCTCGGCCTCGGCGGGGGTGCAGTAGACGAACCCCTCGACCTTGTCGAACTGATGCACCCGGATGATGCCGCGGGTGTCCTTGCCGTAGCTGCCCGCCTCCCGCCGGAAGCACGACGACCAGCCCGCGTAGCGCAGCGGCCCGTCGGACAGGTCCAGGATCTCGTCGGCGTGGTAGCCCGCCAGCGGCACCTCGGAGGTGCCGACCAGATAGAGGTCGTCGGCCTCCACCCGGTAGATCTCGTCGGCGTGGGCGCCCAGGAAACCGGTGCCGGCCATCACCTCCGGGCGCACCAACACCGGCGGGATCATCGGGATGAAGCCGTTGTCGACGGCCAGGCGCAGCGCCAGCTGCAGCAGCCCCAGCTGCAGCAGCGCGCCCCGGCCGGTCAGGAAGTAGAAGCGCGATCCCGACACCTTGGCGCCCCGCTGCATGTCGATGAGTCCCAGGGATTCGCCGAGCTCGAGGTGGTCTTTCGGGTTGTCGATGGCCGCTGGTTCGCCCACGACGTCGAGGACGCGATAGGCGTCTTCCCCGCCGGCGGGCACCCCCTCGATGACGACGTTGGAGATCGCCATGTGCGCCGCGGTGAACGCCGCCTCGGCCTCGGCCTGCTCGGCTTCGGCGGCCTTGACCTGCTCGGCCAGCTCCTTGGCGCGCGCCAGCCTGGCCGGGCGCTCCTCGGGCGACGCGGAGCCGACGCTCTTGCTGGCGGATTTCTGTTCCGCGCGCAGCGCGTCCGCCGACGAGATCGCCGCCCGGCGGGCGGTGTCGGCCTGCAGCAGGGTGTCGACCAGCGCCGGGTCCTCCCCACGGCTGAGCTGGGAGCGGCGCACGGCGTCGGGGTCTTCCCGGAGCAGCTTCAGGTCGATCACGGCCCTGAGACTACTTTTTCACTTCCGGGCCGGTGGCACAGCGTCCCACCCGCAACATCCCAGGACTCACATCAGTAACTTTTGTCACGTGGCACAAGCGCTCCTGTCAGAATGGAGCCGATGTCGCAAGCGCCCGAGACGGAGGCCCCGCAGGCCTCCACCGCCGCGCCGGAACAGCCGCAGGCCGGCTTCCGGTGGCCGCGGAGTCTGCAGGCCCAGGCGACCAGGCGTGCTCTGTTGCTCACCGCGCTGGGTGCCCTGCTGATCGCCGGCCTGGTCACGGCGCTGCCGGTTGGCGGCACCGGGGCGGGCCGGTTCTCCGGCTACCTCGACGGCAACCCGGTGCCCACCACCGGAACCAAGAGCGACGCCGCCTTCAACAAGGCGGCCAGCGGTGACTGCCTGACGTGGCCGGACGCCACCCCGGAGTCGGCGAAGATCGTCAACTGCACCGACGATCACAAGTTCGAGGTCGCCGAATCGATCGACATGCGGACGTTCCCAGGCTCCGAGTACGGCCCTAACGCGGCTCCCCCGTCGCCCGCTCGCATTCAGCAGATCACCCAGGAACAGTGCGAGTCCGCCGTGCGCAACTACCTGGGTCCCAAGTTCGATCCCAACAGCAAGTTCACCGTCAGCCTGCTGTGGCCAGGCGACCGGGCCTGGCGCCAGTCCGGCGAGCGCCGCATGCTCTGCGGTCTGCAGCTGCCGGGGACCAACAACCAGCAACAGGCCTTCAAGGGCAAGGTCGCCGACGTCGACCAGTCCAAGGTCTGGCCGGCCGGCACGTGCCTGGGCATCGACTCGACCACCAACCAGCCGATCGACGCCCCGGTGGAGTGTGGCGCGCCGCACGCGATGGAGGTGACGGGCACGGTCAACCTGGCCGAGAAGTTCCCCGGCGCGCTGCCGGCGGAGCCCGACCAGGACGGCTTCATCAAGGATCAGTGCACCAAGATGACTGATGCCTACCTGGCTCCGGTCAAGTTGCGCACCACCACTTTGACGCTGATCTACCCCACCGTGCCGCTGGCCAGCTGGACGGCCGGGAGCCGCGAGGTCGCCTGCAGCATCGGCGCGACGCTGGGCAACGGCGGCTGGGCCACGCTGGTCAACAGCGCCAAGGGTCAGTTGCTGATCAACGGCCAGCCGCCAGTGCCGCCGCCCGACATTCCCGAAGAGCGGCTCACGATGCCACCGATTCCGCTGCAGGTGCCGGCCCAGTCGCCGTCGACCCAGACCGGCTCCGCCCCGGAGATCCCGCCGAACAATCAACATCTTCCCGGGCAGCAGCCCGTGGTGACGCCCTCCCAGGCGCCCGCATCGGATTCCCCGGCCCCCCAGGCGCCGCCGCCCGCGGATGCCGGGGCGCCGCCCCAGGTGCCTCCTCCTCCCCAGGACGCCGGAGCGCCCCCCGCGGCGGGGGAGGCACCGCCTCCAGGGCCGGCACCCGGGGGCTGACCGAGTGCCCGCGCGGATGGACCCGCAGCGGTTCGACGAACTGGTTTCCGACGCGCTCGACCTGATCCCGCCCGAGCTGGCGGCGGCGATGGACAACGTCGTCGTCCTGGTCGAAGATCGCCACCCCGAGGACGGCGAACTGCTCGGGCTGTACGAAGGGGTCGCCCTGACCGAGCGCGACTCCGACTACGCCGGGTCCCTGCCCGACGCGATCACCATCTACCGAGAGGCGCTGCTGGACGTCTGCGAATCCGACGACGAGGTCGTCGAGGAGGTGGCGATCACGGTGATCCACGAGATCGCCCACCACTTCGGCATCGACGACGACCGGCTGGAAGAGCTGGGCTGGGCCTGACACCGTAAGCCGCGCCGGCTTTCCGGGCGCGGCATCCCGGATTTGTCCGCGCCCGGTGCTATGAACGGCTCATGAGTGCTGACTGCCGCGACTGCCGGGCGGGTCTAGATCACTGTCACGGCACCATCATTCGCCATGCCCTGCGCCGCTCGGAATGCACGGAGCCGGACTGCTTCAGCCCCGAGCTGTTGCCGCACGCCTTCGTCGTCGACTGCGACGCGGTCGGCTGCGATTGCTTCGAATCCGTCGCGCTGGCCGTTTGATCGACCGTCAGCCCATCGGGTCGGTGCTCGAGTGCACCGCGTCCGCGACGGGGGTCGCCTCGGTCTCGGGGTAGAACGGGGGCGTCAGGCTGCCCCACCGCACGCAGCTCCAGCGCCCGTCGGTGATGGGAGCCAGCACCACCGATTCGGCGTTGTCCAGGTGGTTGTCCAGCGCGAAGCCGGCGTCCACCCCGGCCAGCACCGCGGCGGCCAGCCGGATGGCGGCGCCATGGCTGACGACGACAATGTCGCCGGTCCAGTCATGGTTGTCGAGGTAGCGCAGCCGCAGGTCGGTCAGCACCGGCACGTAGCGGTCCAGGACGTCGTTGCCGGTTTCCCCGCCGGGCAGCGGGACATCGAGGTCACCGCGGTGCCACTGCTCGTAGATCGCGTTGAACTCCGCGACCGCGTCGTCGTCGCTGCGGTTCTCCAGCCCGCCGACCTGGACCTCGTGGATCCCGGCGACCTCGGTGGCGGCCATCTGCAGTTCGCCGCCGATGACCCCCGCCGTCTGCGACGCGCGGATCGCCACCGAGTGAGCCAGCAGCGCCGGGCGTCCCGCACCGCGGGCGAAGGCGCGGGCCTGGTCGCGGCCCAGCGGCGTCAGCTCGGCCCCCGGGGGGCGGGTGTCCAGCCTGCGCTCGACGTTGCCGTAGGACTGGCCGTGTCGCAGTAACACCAGCCGGCCGGTCATAGCTCGATCCCCCCGGCAGTGGTTTCCGGTTTGCCCTCTCGGAGCCGCGACAGCCAGCGGGCCGCCTCGTCGGCGGGCGGCGGGAGCACACCCGCGGGCGAGCCCGTCGGCCAAGATCCCAGGTATCGCACATCTGCACAACGCCGGTGCAGCGCTTTGAGTGCCTCGGCCACCGCGTCGTCGTCGATGTGGCCCACGCAGTCGGCGAAGAACACGTAGGTGCCCAGTGCCGTCCGGGTCGGGCGGGATTCGATCCGGGTCAGGTCGATGCCTCGGATCCCGAATTCGGTCAGCGCGCCCAGCAGCGCACCGGGCGCGTTGTCGATGCGCAGCACCACCGACGTCCGGTCGGCGCCAGTGTGGGCCGGCGGCGGGCCCGGCGGGCCGACCAGGAGGAAGCGGGTGCACGCGTTGGCCTCGTCGACCACGCCGCTGGCCAGTGCGGCCAGCCCCCAATGGGTCGCGGCCAGCGGCGAGGTCACCGCGGCGTCGGCCTGACCTTCGGCCACCTGACGAGCCGCGTCAGCGTTGGAGTAGGCGGGCCGCAGCTCGGCGTCGGGCAGGTGGGTCGCGACCCAATGCCGCACCTGCGCCGCCGCCACGGAAAACGCCGCCAGCGTGCGCACATCGGCGGCGGCGCGACCGGGCTGGACGACGATCGTGAAGGCGACGTCCAGGGTGGTCTCGGCGAACACTTGCAGGGGCGAGCCGATGGCCAGGCTGTCGAGCGTGGGGGTCACCGAGCCGTCGATCGAGTTCTCGATGGGCACGCAGGCGTATTCGGCACCGCCATCACGGACGGTGTCCAGCGCCGCGGCGGTGCTGTCGATCGGCAGGCGCCGGACCTCGCCGGGCGGCTGGCCCGGGATCAGGCCGGCGGCCGTGATCTGCGCCAGCGCCGCCTCGGTGAAGGTCCCTTCCGGACCGAGATAAGCGATGCGGACCACGCCCCAACCCTAGCGGCGACCGTCGCCCAACCGCTCCTTGCGGCATCCCCCGACTTAAGTTAACTTAGGCTTACCTAATTTGAGGAGAATGGTGTTACCGCTGACGTGCCCCGCCCCGACAACGGCCGAACGGATCCGCAGCGCGTGCGTGCGCGCCGGCGGAGCCCTCCTGGCGCTGGAAACCGCGCACCCGCGCCAGGACCCGGTCGTGACGCCCATCCATCACCTCCTGCCCGACGGGTCGTTCGCGCTGGCGCTCCCGAGTGAGAGCGACGGCCACCCCCAACGCGGGGTCGCAGGATCGCAGGCGCTGCTGGAGTTGACCGACTACGCGCCGCTGCCGCTGCGGGAGCCGGTGCGCTCACTGGTGTGGGTGCGCGGGCGTCTGCACGAATTCCACCCGGCCGAGGTCGCCGAGACGGTCGACCTGATCGCCGCCGAGTGGCCACACCCGGCGTTGCTCCAGGTCGACACCCCGAGGTGCGCGCCATCGGACGGGCAGGAACCCCGGTACACGCTGGTCCGGCTGGAGATCGCGTCCGTCGTCGTCACCGACGCCACCGGCGCCGAGCCGGTCAGCGTCGAGGATCTCCTGGCGGCCCGGCCCGACCCGTTCTGTGAGATCGAGTCGAACCTGCTGTGGCACTTGGACACCGCCCACAGCGACGTGGTTGCGCGGCTGGTGTCCCGGCTCCCGGCGCCGTTGCGTCGCGGGCAGGTCCGCCCCCTCGGCCTCGACCGCTACGGCGTGCGGTTCCGCGTCGAAGGCAAGGACCGCGACCACGACGTCCGGCTGCCCTTCCACAAGCCGGTGGACGACATGACCGGATTGAGCCAGGCCATCCGGGTGCTGATGGGGTGTCCGTTCATCAACGGCCTGCACGCCCGCCGGTAGCCCAACCGGTCGTGTCGGGCCGACCCGGCCGCGTACGTTAACCAGGTGAACGGCGATCGACCAGCGCAGCGGCCCGAGCCGCGTACCGAACCGTCGCCGGTGATTCGCCGCGGGGCCCACCCCACGACACCGGCCGAACAGACCACGCCGCTGCGTCGGCCGACGCCACCCCCTCCAGCACCCCAGACGCCGCGCCCCGTCCCATCGGCGCCGCGCACCCGACAACCGCCCGGCCCGCCGCCCCGGCCCACCGCGCCGGGGCCACGTCGCAGGCGCGGCTGGCGCCGCTGGACGCGGGCGTTCGCCTCGACCCTGGTGATCGGCGTCCTGCTGGTCGGCATAGGTGCGGTATGCGGGGCCGTGTGGTTCGACAGCAGGCTGCACCGCGACGACGTTCTCACCGACTATCCGGGACGCCCCGGACCAGGCCGGGGGACGAACTGGCTGCTCGTCGGCTCCGACAGCCGCCAAGGCCTCAGCCCCGAGCAGCAGGAGAACCTGGCCACCGGCGGTGACATCGGCAGCAGCCGGACCGACACCATCCTGCTGGTACACCTGCCCGAGCTGTGGTCCGGCGGGCGGGTGACGATGGTGTCGATACCGCGGGACTCCTACGTCCCCATTCCCGGCCACGGCAAGGACAAGATCAACGCCGCCTTCGCGATGGGCGGGGCCGGCTTGCTGGTTCAGACGGTGGAACAGGCCACGGGGTTGCGCCTCGACCACTACGCCGAGATCGGATTCGGCGGGTTCGCCGGCGTGGTCGACGCGCTGGGCGGGGTGACGGTGTGTCCGACGGCTCCGCTTGACGACCCCTTGGCCGGGATCAACCTGCCCGCCGGCTGCCAGAAGCTCAACGGCCGCAACGCCCTCGGATACGTCCGGACGCGCGACACCCCGCGGGCCGACCTGGACCGGATGGTCAACCAGCGGCAATTCGTCGCGGCGCTGCTGCGCGCAGCCGGCAGCCCCGCGGTGTGGCTGAACCCGTGGCGCTGGTACTCGGTGCCGCGCGCGGTCGCCGACGCCCTGACCGTTGACCGCGGCGACCATGTCTGGGACCTGGCCCGCCTCGGCTGGGGACTGCACGGCTCCCCCACCGCCATGACCGTCCCGATCGGGGAGTTCACCAACGGCGACGCCGGATCGGTAGTGGTGTGGAACCACGACGAGGCCAGCCGGTTGTTCGAGGCGCTGGCCTCCGACGCGCCCGTGCCGACGGCTCCGCCGGACTAGTCGCACCCCTCGCCGCCGCGGCCGTTCTGCAGATAGGCCTTCGTCCGGCCCGGGTGGTGGGTGGCGAGCCACGCCACCCCGACATCACGGCAGAAGTCGAGATCGTCATACTCGTCGACATTCCAGCAGTACACGGCCCGGCCCTGGGCGATCGCGCGGTCCGCGAGCTGGGGATATTCCTTCAACGTCGCCAGCGACGGCCCGACGGCGGTGGCGCCGACGGCGGTGGCCGCGCCGCTGGTCAAGTAGCGCGCGGTCCTGCCGAGCAGCACGGTCGGCAGCAGCGGGGCGGCCCGCCGGATCCGCCAGACCGCGGCCGCCGAGAACGACATCACCACCGCGCGGGACCGGTCGGCGGAGGGAGGGGCGGCGATGCCGAACCGGTGCAGCAGCGCCAGCAGCTTGGTTTCCACCAGCGAGCCGTAGCGGACCGGGTGCTTGGTCTCGATGAACAGCTTGACCGGCCGCCGCCAGTCCAGAACGAGCGAGACCAGGGCGTCCAGCGTCAGCAGGCTGGTGTCACCGTGGGTGCCGTCTTCGCGCCAGCTGTCGTGCCACGCCCCGTACTCGAGCTCACGCAGCTCGGCAAGGGTCATCGTGCTGACCAAGCCGGCCCCGGTCGAGGTCCGGTCCAGCCGGCGATCGTGGACACACACCAGGTGGCCGTCGCGGGTCAGGCGCACGTCGCATTCCACGCCGTCGGCGCCTTCCTTGAGGGCGAGGTCATAGGCGGCCAGCGTGTGTTCGGGCCTGGCGGCCGACGCGCCGCGGTGGGCTACCACAAAGGGGTGCCCGGCGAGCACCTCCTCGGCCCACGTCATACGCCTAATGCTGCCGCTTCCTGACCCTCCAGCTCAACCGGGCGCGATGTCGGCGCCGAGTCGTTGGAGACCACGACCCAGCGGTGCGCGGGCCGCTCGACCGGTTTGCGCTCGAAGTCCTCGAAGACCCGGGCCGCGGCGGCCACGGTGAGCGCGGCGAGCAGGTAGGCGAAAACCATCGTCATCGTGTTGTTGGCGATGCCCTGGGCATCCCTGGCGAAGCTGGTCGCCATGGCGAAGACGGAGACCAGGTAGCTGGCGACCCACGCGATCCACCACTGGACGATGGGTCGACGTATCCGGCCGTAGTGCTCTTCCAGGATCGCCAGCTCGATGACGTAGACCGGCGCCCACAACAGATTGGCCAGCGGCACGATGCACCCCGCCCACAGCGTTCGGGTGGACCGCGGCTCGGGCAGACCGTGCTGCGCGAACACGGCGGCGCGGCGGGCGATCAGCCAGCGGATCAGCATCACGCCGGAAGTAAACACCGCCGCGATCGCGGCGACGCTGGCCAGGATGCCGAGCCAGTCCGCCCCGGCGGCGACCCAGGAGTTCAACAAGGTGTTCCGATTGATGATCAACAGCACGTACCGCACCGCGTAGACCAGGGCGGCTATGCCGAGGGTGAGGACGCTGACGAACAGCGTGGTGCGGATCCTCGGCGCCGACGGCGCGTGCGCCGCGGTTTGGGCGGCCGCCGGCGTTGGCTCGATGCGGTCGGCCAGGCCCCAGCGCGGGATCACGGCATAACGCGGCGTGGGGCCGAGCGGACGCCGTCCGCGCCTGGTGGGCGGAGCGGCGCCCGGGCGCACCGCTATCCAGCGGAAGCCCGGGGGCAGCCGCGGCGGGGTGCGCTGCCAACTCGGCGGCGCGGACGGCCGTGGCGCCGGCGCGGCGTTGGTTGCGCCCCACCGCGGGTCGGGCGCCGGCGCGTCCGCCAAGGGCGCCATCAGCGCTCCCCGACAGCGGGGACACCACTCGCGTTGCCGCTCGCGCACGTTCCACCGCGTGCCGCATTGGGAGCACACCTGGATCACCGGACTAGCCTAGCCTCGCGACGATGCGCGCCGCGGGACACGGCGGGCTGAGGAGCGGGGCAATCCAACGCCGCCTCGCGACGACGCGCGCCGCGGGACGCGGCGGGCCGGCCGAGCTGAGCCCAGTCGGCTATCTACCCAACGCCCGTGGCTATCCACAGTTTCCACAGGTTTATCCACACGCGGACAGTGGGTAAGGGAAGCATTACTACAGCACTACCGGCTAGCCGTGGTTCGACATGTGGATAACACCGCGGTCTTTTTGTCTTGCCATGGACAGCCCGCCACCACCGTCGAGCGAAATGGGTTGCCTTGCTAAGCACCCGAAGCGCAGCGCGAGTGACCGCCGGTCACATTCTGCGGCCGATCACCTGCGCCAACCCGCAGTTCAGTGCGTCGTTTTCCAAGCCCGCCCTGAGGCGTTATGATCGCGTTCGCGAAAAATTGTTTGTGACTCACCTCACTGTCGCGGGGTGAGGAGCGGGTGAAAGGCGATTGATGGCCACGCATTCGTTCGGTCCGGGTTCACCGGCCCCCTCGAGGTCGTACTCCGGCTCGCCCGCGTGGAACCACAGCTACAGCGTCGCCGCCTTACGTGCCGGGCTGATCGCCCTCGCGCTGCTGGCGGTCCTCGCCCTCATCGTTTTGTCTTGATCCCAACTGTCTTGATTCGCCGCCGAGCGGGTATCCCCCTTCGGGGCTGATAGCCATTCTTGCGGTCCGTGCAGTCATGGAGCAGGGTTGTCTACGGCTGGCCGCCGCGTGGCAGGCCCGCGCGAATGAGCGTTAGTAGACAATCGAAGAAAGGAACGCCGTGGCTGAATACACCCTGCCCGATTTGGACTGGGACTATGCAGCGTTGGAACCGCACATCTCGGGTCAGATCAACGAGATCCATCACACTAAGCACCACGCCACGTACGTCAAGGGCGTGAACGACGCCGTTGCCAAACTCGAAGAGGCGCGCGCCAACGACGACCACGCCGCGATCTTCCTGAACGAAAAGAACCTTGCGTTTCATCTCGGCGGCCACGTCAACCACTCGATCTGGTGGAAGAATCTGTCGCCGGACGGCGGCGACAAGCCCACCGGCGACCTGGCCGCCGCGATCGACGACCAGTTCGGGTCGTTCGACAAGTTCCGCGCCCAGTTCAGCGCGGCCGCCAATGGCCTTCAGGGTTCGGGCTGGGCGGTGCTGGGCTATGACACGCTCGGCGATCGACTGCTCACCTTCCAGTTGTATGACCAGCAGGCCAATGTCCCGCTCGGCATCATTCCGCTGTTGCAGGTCGACATGTGGGAGCACGCCTTCTACCTGCAGTACAAGAACGTCAAGGCGGACTACGTCAAGGCGTTCTGGAACGTCGTCAACTGGGCCGACGTGCAGAAGCGGTACGCGGCGGCCACGTCGAAGACCGGCGGGTTGATCTTCGGCTGAGTCCACCTCGATCGGCAGGGGCGTCGCGCGGCATGCGCGGCGCCCCTGTCGTTTGTCCGGCGAGAAATCGGGCATTCCGAGAACATGTGCGCCACTGGCCGTGTCGGGTTGCACGGCGCCGAACCCGCAGGCATGCTTAATCATTCGAGCTACCAGTGTGGTTAATCGGATGGAGGCGTCGCGCGGAGGTCGAAAATGGAGACTGGGTCTGACCGCCCGATAGGGGTTTCCCCTTTCCATGCTCGTGGTGCCCTGAAAGGGTTTGTGATCTCCGGGCGTTGGCCCGATTCGACCAAAGAGTGGGCCCAGTTGCTGATGGTCGCGGTCAGGGTGGCGTCACTTCCCGGATTGCTCTCCACGACAACGGTGTTCGGCGCCCGGGAGGAGTTACCCGACTCCCCCGAGCCGGGCACCGTCGGCCTGGTGCTCGCCGAGGGCACCGTCTTCGGTGAATCGGCAATCCAGCCAGGCTATTTCGCCGATCACCAGCCCCCGGCGCTGCTGATGTTGCATCCTCCCTCGGAGACCACCCCTTCCCTGCCGGAATGCAGCGGCGCGGCGTCGGGATGCGTCCTGCTGCCCGGGTTGCCGTATCTGGGACTCGAGCATCGGGCGGCCTGGGTGGAGGCCGAGGCGGACGGGACCATCACGTCCATGGTGAGCCGAGTCGGCGTGGACCCCATCTCCCACCCGGACACCGCGATTCTGGCGATGCTGCTTGCCGCGTAATCGTTCGACCCGGTGCTCGCACTACCGCCCGTCCCGCGTGCCGGTCCGGTCGGTCTGAAGGGGTCGCGGTCAGGTCGGCCGCTTCGCGCACGCCACCCCGCGTGGCCCGGCCGGCAGTCGGCGGCTGATACCGCGCGACGAACGCCGATTCACATCCCCGACACGGCCACACGCGCCGAATTCCGGGCGCGGTAAGGACCCGACAGCAAATAAGGCGTTAAGCAAGCATAAATTGCTGCCCCGTTGCGGTGCGCCTGCCCAGCACGTCCGCATTCTACACTTCGCCGAGCGCGGCGCCGCCGCCCCGCCACCTTGGCCGGAAGGCCGGATTCTGCGGATAACCTGTGAGTTTCGCAGATTTAGTGGACACCCCAGCGAATCAGTTAGACGCTCGTCAAGTGTGGCACCGGCAAGCTACAGCTACGCCCGGCCCGAATACGTGGGGGTTTGCACCTGGTTAGGTACACCAACCCTCGCTACCATGATCAGCAAATACACCTAGGTAATAGTTCACTTCTACAGCCAAGTGGAGGTCATATCCAATGAGCACGACGTTCGCTGCTCGCCTGAACCGCCTGTTCGACACGGTGTATCCGCCCGGACGCGGGCCGCACACCTCCGCGGAAGTGATCGCGGCGCTCAAGGCTGAGGGCGTCACGATGTCGGCTCCGTACCTCTCGCAGTTGCGGTCGGGCAACCGCACCAACCCGTCGGCGACGACGATGGCCGCATTGGCCAACTTCTTCCGCATCAAGCCGGCTTACTTCACCGACGACGAGTACTACGAGAAGCTCGACAAGGAGCTGTCATTCCTGGCCACGATTCGCGATGACGGGGTGCGCCGCATTGCCCTGCGCGCATCCGAGTTATCCCCCGAGGCCCAGCACGAGGTCATGCAGCGGGTCAACGAGCTGCGCCGCGCGGAGCACTTGGACGCATAGCGCGAGCCCGCGCCCGCACTCGGCTGGCCAGCCCCTACCTGGAGGGCTCCCGCCCGCCCATTCCGATTAGGGTTGGCTCACGGATCGCGCACGCGCGAAAGCGATAGTCCACGAGAGACCGGGGAGGCGGCCGGGTATGGGCCTGTTCCGCAAGCGAAAGAGTCGCGCGACGCGTCGCGCCGAAGCCCGTGCGATCAAGGCCCGCGCGAAGCTGGAGGCCAAGCTCGCCGCCAGGAACGAGACCCGCCGTTACAAGGCGGCCCAACGTGCGGAGGCCAAGGCCCTCAGGGCGCAGATCAAGGCCCAACGGGACAGCGACCGGACCGCGTTGAAGGTCGCCGAGGCCGAACTCAAAGCGGCGCGCGAGGGCAAGATCTTTTCGCCGGCGCGCATCAGGCGGGCGCTGACCGTGTCCCGGTTGCTCGCGCCGGTCCTCACGCCGGTCATCTATCGCGGCGCGGTCTCGGCGCGTGCGCTGATCGATCAGCGCCGCGCGGATCGACTCGGGATTCCTCTCGCCCAGATCGGGCAGTTCTCCGGCCACGGCGCGCAGCTGTCCGCCCGGATCGCCGGAGCGGAGAAGTCGCTGCGGGCCGTGCAGGACAGGAAGCCCAAGGACGCCGAGACCAAACAGTTCGTAGCGGCCATCACCGAGCGGCTCACCGACCTGTCGGCGGCCGTCACCGCCGCGGAGAACATGCCGGCCGCGCGACGCCGGGCGGCCCACGCCGCGATCTCGTCGCAGCTCGACGGCATCGAGGCGGACCTGATGGCCCGCCTCGGGCTGAGCTGACGCACGGATGCGCCCGCGCAGACTGTCGAGGCTGGCCCGCCTCCCGATCGCGGTGGCCGCCGCCGTCGCCCTCTACCTGGCCTCTGCGGCCCACCTTCCGGCGGCCGGGGCACACGTCCACGCCAGCAGCGACGACGCGGTGCGCGGCGCCATGGCAGTCGTCACCTTTCAGGTCCCCAACGAATCCAACACGGGCGCGCTGACCACCGCTCTGAGTGTCGCCCTGCCCGACGGCGCCTCGGCGCGGGCCGAGAGCATGCCGGGGTGGACGATCAAGCTCGACCGCGACGCGGCATCGGGCGCCGTGCACTCGGTGACGTGGACGGCCGCGCCGGGCGGCGGGATCGCGGCCGATCAATTCGCGCTGTTCCGGATCTCGGTGAAGCTGCCCGACACCGAGACCGCCAGCTTCCCGGCCACGCAGACCTATTCGGACGGAGCCGTCGTGAAGTGGGACCAGCCGCCGCAGCCCGGCGGCGGCGAACCCGAACACCCGGTGCCCACGCTGGCACTCGCCGCCGGACCCGTGGCGCCGCACGACCACCACCCGGCGCCCGGGCAGCCGGCCGAGCAGGCGACCGCGCCGCCGCAGCCCAGATCCGCGGACGACACCGCCCGACTGCTGGGCGGCGCGGCCCTGGTCCTCGCCGCGCTGGGAGTCTGCATTGCGCTGATCCGCCGACGGACATGAGGCGGTTGGCGGCCGCCGCATGCGTCGGCGCCCTGCTGATGATCGCCACCCTGACGGCGCCGGCGGCATCGGCGCACGCCGCTCGCGTCTCCACCGATCCGGCCGACAAAGCGATCCTCACGACCGGTCCCGAGCAGGTCAGCGCCACCTTCAACGAACAGCTGCAGACCACGTTCGCGGCCATGACCGTCGTCGGGCCCGACGGCAACGTGTGGTCCGCCGGCGACCCCACGGTGCAGGGCGCGGTGGTCGGCATCGGCCTGCGGCCGCTGGGGCCGGCCGGGACCTACACCGTCAATTACCGGGTGACCTCCGCCGACGGTCACGTGGTCTCCGGATCCTGGTCGTTCCGGCTGACCGTGCCGGGCACCGGCACGCCGGGGCCTCCGGCGGGCGGGGACCACGCCGGAGGCCGGGACTCGGCGGTCCCGGTGTGGCCGTTCGTCGTGGTGGCGGCGGTGCTCGTCGCCGGAGGCGCTGTGTGGGCGCTGCGGCGCCGACCGTGACCGGCGGCCGAGGCGCCCGCACCCGTGCTGGCATGATGGGTTCGAAGAACCCGCGTCGGCTAGAGAACTACTGAAAGATTGCTCAAGGAGCGGCCGCATGGCAGACCCGCAGGACCAACCCAACAGCGAACCCGACGGCGCATCGACCCCGCCGCCGGAAAAGAAGCCTCCGGCCAAGGCGGTCAAGAAGGCCGCGAAAGCTCCCGCCAAGAAAGCTCCTGCGAAGAAGGCGCCCGCCAAAAAGGCACCGGCGAAGAAGGCACCGGCGAAGAAGGCACCCGCCAAAGCCGTCCAGCCCCCCGCGAAGGCCGCCGAGCCACCGCTTGAGGTGCAGCAGCGAATCGAAAGCAACGGCGATCTCACCGCGGCCGCCAAAGACGCTGCGGCACAAGCAAAATCCACAGTCGATGCCGCCAACAACCCGGTTTCCCCCGACGTTCGCGGTTCGGTCCTGAGCCAGTCGCCGGTGCCGTTGATCGTCGCCCTGGCCGTCAGCCTGCTGGCGATCCTGTTGATCCGGCAGCTGCGGCGCCACTGAGCGCGCGCGTAGCCGCTACCGTGTCAGGCGTGACCGTGTCATTCCAGCCGACCGCCGACCTCGTCGACGACATCGGACCCGACGTACGCAGTTGCGACGTCCAATTCCGCCAGTTCGGTGGCCGCCACCAATTCGCCGGGCCGATCAGCACGGTGCGCTGCTTCGAAGACAACGCGCTGCTGAAATCCGTGCTGTCCCAGCCGAGTGCGGGCGGCGTGCTGGTGATCGACGGCGGCGGCTCGCTGCACTCGGCGCTGGTCGGCGACGTCATCGCCGAGCTGGCCCGCGCCAACGGCTGGGCCGGCCTCATCGTCAACGGCGCGGTGCGTGACGCCGCCGCGCTGCGTGGCCTCGACATCGGCATCAAGGCGCTGGGCACCAACCCCCGCAAGAGCAGCAAGACCGGAGCCGGCGAGCGCGACGTCGAGGTCACGCTGGGTGGGGTGACGTTCGTCCCGGGTGAGATCGCCTACAGCGACGACGACGGCATCGTCGTCGTCAAGCCCTAAACCGCAACCGGCGCACGCTTTTTCGCGAATCGCAGGCCCTCGTCGTCAACCTTGCCGCGCCGGATGGTGCGCATGTCGAAGAGGTAGTTCTGCTTGAGCCGCCATGGGGCGCGCGACCCCGACTTGGGCAGCAGGTGCATCGAGCGCTGGAAATAGCCAGGGTTGAAGTCCATGAACGGCAGTTCGTCGACGTCGGCGCCGGGGTGCTGCGGCTCAACGAAGTCAAATCCCTTGTCGTCCATGTAGTTCAGCAGCCGGCAGACGAACTCGGAGACCAGGTCGGCCTTGAGGGTCCACGACGCGTTGGTGTAGCCGAAGGTGATCGCGAAGTTGGGCACGCCGGAGAACATCAGGCCCTTGTAGGTCATCAACGATGTCAGCTCGATCGGCTCCCCGTTTCGGGTGGGCCGCACCCCGCCCAGCAACTGCATGTTCAATCCCGTTGCGGTGATGATGATGTCGGCCTGCAGTTCCTCGCCCGAGGTGAGCCTGATCCCCGTCTTGGTGAACTGGTCGATGGTGTCGGTGACGACGTCGGCCTTGCCGTGCCGGATGGTGCGGAAGAAATCGCCGTCGGGGGCCAGGCACAGCCGCTGATCCCACACGTTGTACCGCGGACCGAAGTGCTTTTCGACGTCGTAGCCCTCCGGCAGGCGCCGCTTGGCCATGGTCATCAACGTCTTGCGCATGTAGGCCGGGCGCTTCCTCGACAGCTGGTACTGGAAGGTGCTGAACGCGATGGCCTTCCAGCGATTCGCGATGTGCGCCAGCCGGCCCGGCAGCAACCGGTTGGCCTGCTCGGCGAACGGGTCGATCCCGGGCAGCGAGCCGATGTACGTCGGCGAGCGCTGCAGCATCGTGACGTGGCCAGAGCCGGTGTTCACCAGCGCCGGGATCAGCGTGATCGCGGTGGCTCCGGAGCCGATGACGATGATCTTCTTGCCCGTGTAGTCGAGGTCCTCCGGCCAGTGCTGCGGGTGGACGATCCTGCCCTCGAAGTCCTCGGCGCCGGGGAAGGTCGGCGAATATCCCTCGTCGTAGTTGTAGTAGCCGGTGCAGGCGAACAGGAACGAACACGTCAGCTCGCGCTGGTCGCCATCGGATTCGACGATCAGGGTCCAGCGGTTCTCGGCGTCGGACCAATCGGCGGCGACGACGCGCTGGCGGTAGCGGATGTGCCGGTCGATCTTGTTCTCGACCGCGGCCTCCTTGATGTAGTTCTTGATGTCGGCGCCCTCGGCGATCGACTGCGCCGAGCGCCAGGGCTTGAACCGGAACCCGAGGGTGAACATGTCGGAGTCCGACCGGATGCCCGGGTATTTGAACAGGTCCCAGGTGCCGCCCAGGTCGTCGCGGCGTTCGAGGATCGCGTAGCTCTTGGTCGGGCAGCGCTCCTGCAGGTGCCACGCCGCGCTGATCCCGGAGATGCCGGCGCCCACGATGATCACGTCAAGGTGCTCACTCATGCGGCCACGCTATCAACGTGCTGTCGATTAAGTCAACGCTGTGTCGAAACTTTCGACGCTGTGTAAAGTAACGGGCGTGACTACCGCCGGCCAGACCCGTGCCCTGCGTGGCCGCCGCGCCATCCGCCCCTCCGGCGACGACCGTGAACAGGCGATCCTGGCGACCGCCGAACGGCTGCTGGGGCAGCGCTCGTTCACCGACATCTCCGTCGACGACCTGGCCAAAGGGGCGGGGTTGTCGCGCCCGACGTTCTACTTCTATTTCAAGTCCAAGGAAGCGGTGCTGCTCTCCCTGCTGGAGCCGGTGATCGCGCGCGCCGACTCCGAGTTCGACGGGGCCGTCCAACGGCTGCCGGAGGATCCGCGCCGGGTGTGGCGTAACGGCATCAAGGCGTTCTACAAGGCGTTCAGTTCGCACCGCCGGCTGGCCCGCGCCGCCACCGAGGCCTTGGCGACGAGCTCCGAGTTGCGGGTCGTGTGGTTGGGGTTCATGCAGAAGTGGATCGATCAGACGGCGGCCATGATCACCGCGGAACGCGCTCGCGGCGCCGCCCCGGAGACGATTCCGGCGGCGGACCTGGCGACCTCACTGAACCAGATGAACGAGCGCACGATGATGGCCGCGCTGTCCGCCGAGACGCCGGCGGTCGACGAGGACCGGGTCGTCGACACCCTCACCCACATCTGGGTGACGAGCATCTACGGCGAAACCGGCTAGGTGGCGATCGCAAGCGCGGCGTAGCCGGGCGAAGCGGGTCGCCACCATCGGAACGTGGCGATCGCAAGCGCGGCGTAGCCGGGCGAAGCGGGTCGCCACCATTGGAACGTGGCGATCGCAAGCGCGGCGTAGCCGGGCGAAGCGGGTCGCCACCATCGGATGGCGTCAGCCACCCGTGCGAACATATGTTCGTGCGGTGTGATGCGTCCATCCTGCACGCGGACCTGGATTCCTTCTACGCGTCCGTCGAACAGCGCGACGACCCGACGTTGCGGGGCCGCCCCGTGATCGTCGGGGGTGGGGTGGTGCTCGCCGCCAGCTACGAGGCGAAGGCCTACGGTGTGCGCACCGCGATGGGTGGCGGCCAGGCGCGACGGCTGTGCCCGCACGCCGTGGTGGTGCCGCCGCGGATGCGGGCTTACAGCCGCGCCAGCGAGGCGGTCTTCGAGGTGTTCCGCGACTGCACGCCGATCGTTGAGCCGCTCTCGGTGGACGAGGCGTTCCTCGACGTCGGCGGGCTGCGCCGGGTTTCCGGGACACCGGTCCAGATCGCCGCGCGGCTGCGTGCCGACGTGCGAGAGCGGGTCGGGTTGCCCATCACCGTGGGCGTCGCCCGGACCAAGTTCCTCGCCAAGGTCGCCAGCCAGGAGGCCAAGCCGGACGGGCTGTTGCTGGTCCCGCCCGACCGGGAGCTGGCCTTCCTGCACCCGCTGCCGGTGCGGCGGCTCTGGGGTGTGGGCGCCAAGACGGCAGACAAACTCCACGCCCACGGGCTGGTGACGGTCGCCGACGTCGCCGAGCTGAGCGAATCGACGCTGGCGTCGCTGCTGGGCTGCGCGATGGGCCGCCAGCTGTTCGCCCTGTCCCGCAACATCGACCGCCGGCGGGTGACCACCGGAGCGCGTCGCCGGTCGGTGGGCGCGCAGCGCGCGCTGGGCCGCGCCGGCAACACGATGTCACCCGCCGAGGTCGACGCGGTGGTGGTCAACCTGATCGACCGCATCACCAGCCGGATGCGCGTCGCCGGACGCACCGGGCGCACGGTGACGCTGCGCCTACGGTTCGACGACTTCGGCCGGGTGACGCGCTCGCGGACGC
This sequence comes from Mycobacterium sp. E2497, assembly GCF_001668695.1. Taxonomy (NCBI): domain Bacteria; kingdom Bacillati; phylum Actinomycetota; class Actinomycetes; order Mycobacteriales; family Mycobacteriaceae; genus Mycobacterium; species Mycobacterium sp. E2497. The sequence goes on along the minus strand of NZ_LZKD01000162.1, from coordinate 11,918 downwards.
TGCCGTGGGCGACGTCCTCGACGCAGCCGGTCCTGGCCGCCGCGCGCCAGCTGGTAGCGGCGGCCGCGCCACTGATCGCCCAGCGCGGGCTCACGCTGGTCGGCTTCGCGGTGTCGGGCATCGACCGAAGCGGCGCCCAGCAGCTGACGCTCCCCTTCGACGACGACGAGCACCGGCTCGCGATCGATGCGGCGATTGACCGGGTGCGCGATCGCTACGGCAAATCCGCGCTGACGCCCGCGGTGCTCGTGGGCCGCGACCCCGGGCTGGAGATACCGCACCTACCCGACTGAGCGGTTTGCACCTCGTTTCGAATTCTCCTACGCCGCAAATGTTTTCAATGATTTGAGGTTGATGTGAGACGGTCTTCGCCCGTGGCGCGTCCGAAGCCCCGCTAGCTAGGCTGGGGAAAACCCGACCTCGAAAGTGAGTAACTGAACACGATGCCGCCGCCGGACAAGGCCCGCGCAAGCGGCCCGCCCCGCGAAGGCATCCTGCTCGGTTACAGCGCCGTATTGGCGTTGTCAGCGGGTTTCGTCAACGCGGTCGCGCTCCTGATCCTGGCCTTGCCGGTCGGTAACCTCACCGCGATCACCACGCAGTTGGGCATGAACACGGCCAACCCGTGGCTCTATGAAGGCCACGTGCTCGGTGCGATCTTTCTGGGCTTCCTGATGGGCGCGACGGTGGCCGGGGCGGTTCTTGCGCCCACCGAAGCCCTCGCGGGCCGCCGGCACGCCTTCGTGCTGCTCACCGAGGCGGCCCTCCTAGTGCTGGCCGCCGCCGGCGTGGAGGAAACCTTTGTCAGGCGGCAGATCAATGCGCTGGGGGTCGAGCTAACCGCGGTGCAGGCGCTGCTGGCCGCCGCGGCCCTCGGTCTCCAGAACGGGATGACCTCGAGCTTCCGCGGGATGGCGATCCGCACCACCCACTTCACCGGGACGGTCACCGACCTCGGGCTGATGCTCGGCCGCAGTCGGCAACACGGCATCAAGAAATGGAATGCCGCGATTCTGGTGACGACGCTCCTATTGTTTCTGGGAGGGGGCGTGGCCGGGATCGTGTTTGGCGCCGAGTTGGGCGGTTACGCGTTGCTCATTCCGGCCGCGACCTGCGCGGCCGTCGCCGGGGCCAACGTGCTGCATGGTGCTGGCCGCAAAGACGAACCGGTTCCCGATGCCGAGGAAGCCGTGCGGGTCTGAGCCGGCTCAATTCGAGCCCGCCCACTCCAAAAGCTTGTCGGCCGGCCAGGCGTTGACGATCCGGTCGACGGGCACGCCGTTGTCCACGGCACGCTGAGCGCCGTAGCCCAGAAAGTCGAGCTGGCCGGGCGCGTGTGCGTCGGTGTTGATGCTGAACACGCAGCCGATGTCCAGTGCCAACTTGAGCAGGCGGGTCGGCGGGTCGCGCCGTTCGGGCCGCGAATTGATCTCCACCGCGGTCCCGTGCTCGCGGCAGGCGGTGAACACCGCTTCCGCGTCGAACTTCGACTCCGGCCGGATGCCCCGGTTTCCGGAGACCAGCCGGCCGGTGCAGTGGCCCAAGACGTCGGCATGTGGATTGGACACGGCCCGCACCATGCGCCGCGTCATCGCCGCGGCATCCATCGACAGCTTCGAATGCACGCTGGCCACGACGACGTCGAGGCGCTCGAGCAGCTCGGGCTCCTGGTCGAGGCTGCCGTCTTCGAGGATGTCCACCTCGATCCCGGTCAGGATGCGCATCGGGGCGAACTGGTCACGCAGCCTGTCGATCACGTCGAGCTGGGCGCGCAGCCGTTCCGGCGACAGCCCGTTGGCGATCGTCAGCCGCGGCGAATGGTCGGTCAGCGCACAGTACTCATGCCCCAGCGCGGACGCGGTCGCCATCATCTCGTCGATCGGAGCGGACCCGTCGGACCAGTTCGAATGCAGATGCAGGTCGCCGCGCAACGCGGCACGGATGTCACCGCCGCCGAGATCCTCTGCGGTGGAACGCAATTCGACGAGGACATCGGGCTCGCGGCCCGACCAGGCCTGGTCGATCACCTTCGCGGTTTTGGGCCCGATCCCGGGCAACGACTGCCAGCTGTTGGCCTGGCCGTGCCGCTCCCGCGCCGCGTCGTCGAGACCTTCGATGATGTCGGCGGCGTTGCGATACGCCATAACCCGCCGGGGATCGTGGCGGCTGCGGTCCTTGTAGTAGGCGATCTGCCGCAAAGCGTCAACGGGATCCATGGTTCCAGTGTGCCCGCGCGGTGACTGCAAGCGGGGCGCAGCCGGGCGCCGCAGGCGACCGCCGCAATCCCCTAGACGAGCGTCACCCACTTGCTCGGGGTCGCCCTCGGACTTCTGCATGGCCGATGCTGTTGCGCCACAGATGATTCCGTGCCAAGAAACTTCAGCGCGCTGTCGCTCACAGTTAATCCGACATGCGTATAACTAGCTGAGCTAAACGTACGTTCGGCTAAGAATCGCGCCGAGGGAACGGAGACGTCGTCGTGGATTATGGGTTGCTGCCCCCTGAGGTGAATTCCGGGCGGATGTATGCCGGGCCGGGCTCGGGACCGATGCTGGCGGCCGCGGCGGCCTGGGATGCGTTGGCTGCGCAGTTGGAGTCCGCCGCCAGCGGCTACTCGGCGGAGGTGTCGGGGCTTACCGGGCGGTGGTTTGGTCCGTCGGCGACGAGGATGGCGGCCGCGGCCACACCGTTCGTGGCGTGGTTGCAGGCCAGTGGGATTGCGGCAGCGCGCACCGCGGCCCAAGCGTACGAGGCGGCGGCGGCCTACGAGGCCGCGTTCGCGATGACCGTGCCCCCGCCGGTGATTGCGGCCAACCGGGCGCAGTTGATGGCGTTGATCGCGACCAACTTTCTCGGGCAGAACACCCCGGCGATCGCGGCCACCGAAGCCCAGTACATGGAGATGTGGGCCCAAGACGCTACCGCGATGTATGCCTATGCCGCTGCATCGGCGCCCGCGAGCACCCTGACCCCGATTCACGAACCGCCCCAGACCACCAACGAGTCCGGGCGCGACGCGCAGGCCCGTTCGGTTGCCCAGACCGCGGGCAACACAACCGGCGCCCGCACCCAGTCACTGACCCAGCAACTCAGCACCAACGCGACCCGCCAGCTAGCCTCCCCCAACACCGCCGTCACCGGCGAGATCACCGGGCCCGGCACATACGGCCCCGGCACCTACACGACGTCGCAAGGGGGCATCGTCAATATCGGCGCCGGCAGTTCCCTCATCATCGACGCTGGCACTTTCAACGTAAATTACAGCTGCACCATCAACATCGAGTCCGGCAGCACATTGATCCTCACCAACGGCGGCTGGATGCAAATGATCGGCAATGGCGCGACGTTGACCATCCAGAACGGCAGCAGTTTGACGCTCACTGCGCAAAGTATCTGCGGCATGGGGGCCTTCTCCGGCGATAGCGTCACGATCTCTGACAGCATCGTCACGGTCGGGGTCGGGTCCACCGGAGGAGCATTGGAAACCTACGGTGGAACTCTCAACATCGTCAGCGGAGTGGTCTCCACGACCGGCAACGTCGTCCTCGCGCAGCCATACACCATCAGCGCGGCGGCCGCCGTACCGTCGGCGTCAACCGGGGCGGGCGCACTCCCCGGGGCGGGCGTGCTCAGCAGCTCACCTGGCCTGGCGGGAACCGCGGGAATTCAACCTCAGCTCGACGCACCCAGTCTCCTGCAATGGGCGCAGAGCCTATCCGGGGCCGAGGCGGCGGCGGGAGCGGTCTGAGCATGACCGCCCATTAGCAGATCGGGAGGGTCGCAGCGCTACGTTCAGAGCAGCTGGCCGACCACAAACCCGGCCAACAGCACGCTGAAGCCGCCGATCTCGCCGGCGGTGAGCAACACCATCACCAACCGGGTGCCGGATGACGGATCCGCGAATTGGTTGACGGTGTCGCGCCGCGCCCCGTGCCCGATGTAGCTCAGGATGGCGCCGACGAAGAAGAAGACGACCACACCGGCCGCGCTCAGGTTGACCCACGTCGGCCACGCGCTGAGCTCGACGAAGACCGCCAGCAGCAGCGTCGCGAACGAGTAGAGCAACGCCGCCCGGTGTGCGATGTCGACGTAGGGATGGGCGCGATGGTCGGGCGCGGCCATGATCTGCCGGTACTTCCACACCCCGAGCACCAGCGCCAGCAGAAAGATCAGGCCGGCCGCCAGCAGCGTGACCTTGGTGTCGAGTCCGAGGGAGTAGCTCATCGCCCCGCTGAGTTTAGTTGCCCTTCATAAAGATCGACTAACGTCGATTCCATGCGATTTGCGTTCAAGACCTCACCCCAAGACACCACCTGGGCGGACATGCTCGCCGTCTGGCAGACCGCCGACGATATCGACGTCTTCGAGTCCGGGTGGACCTTCGACCACTTCTATCCGATCTTCTCCGACAGCACCGGGCCCTGCCTGGAGGGTTGGACGACGCTGACCGCGCTGGCCCAGGCCACCAAACGACTGCGGCTGGGCACCCTGGTCACCGGGATCCATTACCGGCACCCGGCATTGCTGGCCAACATGGCCGCCGCGCTCGACATCATCTCCGGCGGCCGGCTCGAGCTGGGCATCGGCGCCGGGTGGAACGAGGAGGAGTCGGGCGCCTACGGCATCGAATTAGGCAGCCTGCGGGAACGCTTCGATCGGTTCGAGGAGGCGTGTCAGGTGCTGATCAGCCTGCTCAGCCAGGAGACCACCGACTTCGACGGCAAGTTCTACCAGCTCAAGGGCGCCCGCAACGAGCCCAAGGGCGTGCAGCGCCCCCACCCCCCGATCTGCATCGGTGGCAGCGGGGAGAAACGAACGCTGCCCCTGACCGCCCGTTACGCGCAGCACTGGAATTTCGTCGGCGGCCCGCCGGAGGAGTTCGCGCGTAAGCGCGACGTGCTGGCCGCGGAGTGCGAGAAGATCGGCCGCGACCCCAAGGAGATCACGCTGTCGGCCCACCTGCGCCTGGACGAGGAGCGCAACTACCAGCAGGTCCTCGAGCAGGCGGCTGGACTGGCGGCCGAAGGGCTCGACCTGGGCATCCTGTACATCAACCCACCGCACGACCCGGCCGTTCTAGAACCGCTGGCCGAGGCCATCCGCGATTCGGGGCTGTTGGACGGCTGATCGCGGGCCGGCCGCCACGAGCGACTTTGAGCAAACCCCCCGAGCGCCGTGCGCGGCCGTGTCGGCTGTTCACACCCCGAAGAGCAGCAGATCCTCGGCCGTAACCAGGCGTTCGTGCTTGGCGGGAAACTCGCGACTTTTGACCGGGTGGCGCAGCCATGACCAGGCCATTCGCCCCACCCGCGATCGAGGTAATGGATTCATATGCACAGTGACCACTCCTGCGACGGTCTGTTCAGCCGGGGCCTCTGTGGCATGAAGCCCACAGCGGTCCATTAGACACCTACGTCCTGGCAAACTAGGGCAGGCTCGCCGAACGATTGTCGGCGTGTTTCTGGTGTGACTGGTGTGATTACTGCAGCGGTACGGCCGTCGGCTTGACCGGCGCGGGCAGCGCGGTCGCGCCCATCAGGTACCGGTCCACGGCGGCGGCCGCGGCCCTGCCTTCAGCAATCGCCCAGACGATCAACGACTGGCCGCGGCCCATGTCCCCGGCCACGAACACACCGGGCACCGACGTGTCGAAGTCGGCTCCGCGCGCCACGTTGCCGCGATCGGTCAGTTTGACCTCGAGGTCGGTGAGCAGCCCCTCGCGTTCCGGGCCGACGAACCCCATGGCCAGCAACACCAGGTCGGCCTCGAGCTCGAAGTCCGAACCCTCGACCTTGACGAACTTGCCGTCCTGCATGGTGACCTCGTGCGCCTTGAGCGCCGTCACGTGGCCGTCCTCGCCGATGAACTGCTCGGTGTTCACCGAGAACACCCGCTCACCGCCCTCTTCGTGCGCCGACGAAACCCGGTACATCAGCGGATAGGTCGGCCACGGGGTCGATTCGGCGCGAGTGTCCGGCGGGCGCGGCATGATCTCGAACTGGTGCACGACGGTCGCGCCCTGCCGGTGCGCGGTACCCAGACAGTCCGCCCCGGTGTCACCACCACCGATGATGACGACCTTCTTGCCCTTCGCGGTGATGGGAGGTTGCCCGTCGGGCCCCAGGACGTCGTCGCCCTCCTGCACCCGGTTCCCCCAGGGCAGGTACTCCATCGCCTGGTGGATGCCGTCGAGGTCGCGTCCCGGGATGGGCAGGTCCCGCCCAGCCGTGGCGCCGCCGGCCAGCACCACCGCATCGAAGTCGGCGCGCAACTGCTCGGCGGTGATGTCCACCCCGACATTGACGCCCGCCCGGAATTCGGTTCCCTCGGCGCGCATCTGGTCCAGGCGGCGGTCGAGGACCCGCTTCTCCATCTTGAATTCCGGAATGCCGTAGCGCAGCAGCCCACCGATGCGGTCCGCCCGCTCGAAAACAGTGACCGTGTGGCCGGCGCGGGTCAGCTGCTGGGCGGCGGCCAAACCGGCCGGGCCCGAGCCCACCACCGCGACCTTCTTCCCCGTCAGCTTGTCCGGGGGCAGCGGCACGACGAAGCCTTCGTCGAAGGCGTGGTCGATGATCTCCAGCTCGATCTGCTTGATCGTCACCGGATCCTGGTTGATGCCGAGCACACACGCCGGTTCACACGGCGCCGGGCACAGCCGCCCGGTGAAGTCCGGGAAGTTGTTGGTGGCGTGCAGCCGTTCGATCGCGTCGCGCCAACGGCCCCTGCGTACCAGGTCGTTCCACTCCGGGATGAGGTTGCCCAGCGGACACCCGTTGTGGCAGAACGGGATCCCGCAATCCATGCAACGGGTCGCCTGCTCGCGCAGGGTGTCCTCGTCGAAGTCCTCGTAGACCTCGTGCCAGTCCTTCAACCGCAGCGGGACGGGCCGACGCTTCGGCAGTTCCCGGTGGGTGTACTTGAGAAAGCCGCTCGGATCAGCCATGTGCTGCCGCCATGATCGCCTTGTCCACGTCGGTGCCGTCGCGCTCGGCCTGGGCGATCGCCTGCAACACCTTCTTGTAGTCGCGCGGCATCACCTTGACGAAGTGGCGCTGTTGGGAGCGCCAGTCGGCCAGGATCCGCTGGCCGACCGCGGAATCGGTGGCGTCGACGTGCGCCTGGATGATGCCGTGCAGGAATTCGGCGTCATCGGAGTCCAGGCTCTCCGTGTCGACCATCTCGATGTTGAGGTTGTCCGGAAGTTCCTCGTCCGGGTCGTACACGTAAGCCACACCGCCTGACATTCCCGCCGCAAAGTTGCGGCCGGTCGGACCGAGGATCACGACCCGACCACCCGTCATGTATTCGCATCCATGGTCACCCACGCCCTCGACGACGGCGTGGGCGCCGGAGTTGCGGACCGCGAACCGTTCGCCGACCACTCCGCGCAGGAACGCCTCGCCGCTGGTCGCACCGAACAGGATCACGTTGCCGCCGATGATGTTGTTCTCGGCCACGTAGTCCTGCGGGGCGTTGTCGGAAGGACGCACCACGATCCGGCCACCGGACAGACCCTTGCCGACGTAGTCGTTGGCGTCGCCGTAGACCCGCAAGGTGATTCCCTTCGGCACGAAGGCCCCGAAGCTGTTGCCCGCGGACCCCTCGAAGGTGATATCGATGGTCCCATCCGGAAGCCCCTGGCCGCCATAGGCTTTCGTCACCTCGTGGCCGAGCATGGTGCCCACCGTGCGGTTGACGTTGCTGATCGTGGTGGAGAACCGCACCGGCTTGCCGGAATCGAGTGCCTCACGGCTCATCACGATCAACTGCTGGTCCAGCGCCTTGTCCAGGCCGTGGTCCTGCCGGGAGCTGCAGTAGAGGTCCTGGTTCATGAACGCCGACTCCGGCTCGTGCAGCACCGGCGCGAGATCCAGCTTGTGCGCCTTCCAGTGCGCCCGAGCCAGGGTGGTGTCCAGCGCCCCCACCTGGCCGACCGCCTCGTTGAGGGTACGGAAACCCAACTGCGCCATGTACTCCCGTACCTCTTCGGCGATGAACATGAAGAAGTTCTCGACGAATTCGGGCTTGCCGGTGAACCGCTCACGCAGCACCGGGTTCTGGGTGGCCACGCCTACCGGGCAGGTGTCCAGGTGACACACCCGCATCATGATGCAGCCGGCCACCACCAGCGGTGCGGTGGCGAAGCCGAATTCCTCGGCGCCGAGCAGCGCGGCGATCATCACGTCCCGGCCCGTCTTGAGCTGGCCGTCCACCTGGACCACGATCCGATCACGTAAACCGTTGAGCAGCAACGTCTGCTGCGTCTCGGCCAGGCCCAACTCCCACGGCGCACCGGCGTGTTTCATCGACGTCAGCGGCGTCGCGCCGGTGCCACCGTCGTGACCGGAGATCAACACCACGTCCGCGTGCGCCTTGGAGACACCGGCGGCAACCGTGCCGACGCCGTTCTCGGAGACCAGCTTGACGTGCACCCGCGCGGACGGGTTGGCGTTCTTCAGGTCGTGGATCAGCTGTGCGAGATCCTCGATGGAGTAGATGTCGTGGTGCGGCGGCGGCGAGATGAGCCCGACACCGGGCGTGGAATGCCGCACCTCGGCAACCCACGGGTAGACCTTGTGGCCGGGAAGTTGGCCTCCCTCACCGGGTTTCGCGCCCTGCGCCATTTTGATCTGGATGTCGGTGCAGTTGGTCAGGTAGTGCGACGTAACGCCGAAGCGCGCGGAGGCGACCTGCTTGATCGCGCTGCGCCGCCAGTCCCCGTTGGGGTCGCGGTCGAAACGTTTGACGTCCTCGCCGCCCTCGCCACTGTTGGATCGCCCGCCCAGACGGTTCATCGCGATCGCGAGCGTCTCGTGCGCTTCGGCGGAGATCGAGCCGTAGCTCATCGCACCGGTGGAGAAGCGCTTGACGATCTCGCTGGCCGGCTCGACTTCTTCCAGCGGAATCGGGGGACGCACTCCGCCACGGAATTTGAGCAGGCCGCGCAACGAGGCCATCCGCTCGCTCTGGTCGTCGACCAGGCGGGTGTAGTCCTTGAAGATCTTGTACTGGCCGGTGCGCGTCGAGTGCTGCAGCTTGAACACGGTCTCCGGGTTGAACAGGTGGTACTCACCCTCGCGGCGCCACTGGTACTCGCCGCCCACCTCGAGCTCGCGGTGCGCGCGCTCGTCCCGGCGGTCCAGGTAGGCCAGCCGGTGGCGGGTGGCGACGTCGGCGGCGATGTCCTCCAGGGTGATCCCGCCGATCGGGCAGCTCAGCCCGGTGAAGTACTCGTCGAGCACGTCCTCGGAAACACCGACGGCCTGGAACAGCTGCGCGCCGGTGTAGGAGGCCAGCGTCGAGATGCCCATCTTGGACATCACTTTGAGCACGCCCTTGCCCGCGGCCTTGACGTAGTTGTTCAAAGCCTTCTCGCGCTCCTGCCGGTCGGCGAAGCCGTCGATCGCGCCGCGGTCGAGCATGTCCTCGATCGACTCGAACGCCAGGTAGGGGTTGATCGCCGCCGCCCCGCAACCGATCAGCATCGCCATGTGGTGCACCTCGCGGGCGTCACCGCTCTCGACGACCAGGCCCACCTGGGTGCGCGTCCGGTCGCGCACCAGGTGGTGGTGCACACCGGCAACGGCGAGCAGCGACGGGATGGGCGCCATCCGCTCGTCGGACTCGCGGTCCGACAGGATGATCAGCCGCGCGCCGTCGGTGATCGCGGCCGACGCCTGGGCGCGCACGTCATCGAGCGCCGCGGCCAATCCTGCGCCGCCCTCGGCGACCGGGTACAGGCAGCGAATCACCTTGGACCGCATGCCATGCGGACGCCCGTTGACCTCATCGTCGGGATTGAGGTTGATCAGCTTGGCCAGCTCGTGATTACGCAGAATCGGTTGCTGCAACATGATCTGGTGACAGGAGATCTCGGTCGGTGTCAGCAGGTCACACTCGCCGCCGGTGGTGCCCTGCAGGCTGGTCACCACCTCCTCGCGGATGGCGTCCAACGGGGGGTTGGTCACCTGCGCGAAGAGCTGCTGGAAGTAGTCGTAGAGCATCCGCGGCCGCTGCGACAGGACCGCGACCGGGGTGTCGGTGCCCATCGAGCCGATCGGCTCGGCGCCGGTACGCACCATCGGCGCAACCAACAGGTTGAGCTCTTCATAGGTATAGCCGAATGTCAACTGCCGCTTGACGAGTCGATCATGCGGCATCCGCACGTAGTCGCCCTGCGGCAACTTCTCGAGGGGAACCAGGTTCCGGTCGAGCCATTCCTGGTACGGGTGCTCGGCCGCGAGTTCGGCCTTGATCTCCTCGTCGGAGACGATGCGCCCCTGCGTCGTGTCCACCAGGAACATCCGGCCGGGCTGCAGCCGCATCCGGCGCACCACCGTGGCGGGGTCCAAGTCCAGGACGCCGGCCTCGGAGGCCATCACCACCAGACCGTCTTCGGTCACCCAGATCCGCGACGGGCGCAGGCCGTTTCGGTCGAGCACGGCGCCCACGATCGTGCCGTCGGTGAAGGTGATCGACGCGGGCCCGTCCCAGGGCTCCATCAACGAGGCGTGGTACTGGTAGAAGGCCCGCCGCGCCGGATCCATGGACTCGTTGCGTTCCCATGCCTCGGGAATCATCATCAGCACCGCGTGGGCCAGGCTGCGGCCACCGAGGTGCAGCAGTTCGAGCGCCTCGTCGAACCGCGCGGTGTCGGAGGCGCCCGGGGTACAGATCGGGAACAGCTTTTCCACGTCGGCTTCCGAGCCGAAGACGTCGGTCTTGATCAACGCCTCGCGGGCCCGCATCCAGTTCTCGTTGCCGGTGACCGTGTTGATCTCACCGTTGTGCGCGACCCGACGGAACGGGTGGGCCAGCGGCCAGGACGGGAAGGTGTTGGTGGAAAACCGGGAGTGCACGATGCCCAGCGCACTGGTCAGCCGATCGTCCTGCAGGTCAAGGTAGAACGCCTTCAGCTGCGGGGTGGTCAGCATGCCCTTGTAGACCAGGGTCTGACCGGAAAGGCTTGGGAAGTAAACGGTTTCGCGCCCGGGACCGTCCTGACCGGGGCCCTTGGTGCCGAGTTCGTGTTCGGCACGCTTGCGGACCAGATAGCACCGGCGCTCCAGCGTCATGTCCGACGCGCCGGCCAGGAACACCTGCCGGAACGTCGGCATCGCGTCACGCGACAGCGCGCCCAGTGAGGAGTCGTCGATGGGCACGTTGCGCCAGCCCAGCACCGTCAGGCCCTCGGCTTCGGCGATCTTCTCCACCGCATCGCAGGCCGCCGCGGCGTCCTTGGACGACTGCGGCAGGAAGGCGATGCCGGTGGCGTAGCTGCCCGCCGGGGGCAGCTCGAAGTCGACGACGGCACGCAGGAACTCATCCGGTACCTGAATCAGGATGCCGGCGCCGTCACCGCTGCGAGGCTCGGCGCCCTGAGCACCGCGATGTTCGAGGTTGAGCAGCGCGGTGATTGCCTTGTCCACAATGTCGCGGCTACGACGGCCGTGCATATCGACGACCATGGCTACCCCGCACGAATCGTGCTCGAACGCGGGGTTGTATAACCCGACGCGCTTGGGCGTCATATGCACCTGACCCTTCACCTGAACGTTTCGAGCGGCGTTAACGGCTGCTTCGATGAGGTCGTACCCGGAGGTTGCGGGCTACGGACCCCTCGGTCTTGTCTCGATAGGCTGTCCCCCAGGCGGAGACGATCCCGTTAGGGATGCGTCCGTGCAGCGCTGAACGGTGGCCTGGAAACCGGTCTCGACAAGTCGTAAAACGATATGACAATACCCGCCTGACATGCCAACTTCGTCAAGTCTAACCGCCAGCTGGCAGCGCCGTAAATTTCGCGAAGGCCGACGGGCGGCAACCCGGCCGACGTGCGGTTCGATCGCTGCTCGAAGGCTGCAATCTTCGTCACAACCGCGCCGCTGGAAGCGCTCCGGCGCGGTTGTGACGAAGAT
>NZ_LZKD01000161.1:0-21337 GCF_001668695.1 Mycobacterium sp. E2497 | reverse complement strand
GAAGACCTGCTGCCCCAGCGACAGGTGGTTGCTGATCTCCAGGGTCTTCGTTGCGGGGTCATACCGGTGCAGCACGGTGTCGCCGAGATCGATGCGCCTGTTGATGTGCACGCCGTGCACTTCGGTCAGCCGGCGATTGAGCTCGCGGGCCAGGTCCCCGTGCTGCACCGGTATGACCCCGCAACGAAGACCCTGGAGATCAGCAACCACCTGTCGCTGGGGCAGCAGGTCTTCAAGATGGCCGCCGAGTTGGCCTACCTCGAATACGGCGACCTGATCGACGCGCTGGTCGAGGAGGGCAAGTTCACCAGCGAGGAGTCGCACACGCTGGCCCGGCTCGGGCTGGCGAACTACTTCGCCGCGGCCGCGGTGCTGCCCTATCGCCAGTTCCACGACGTGTCGGAGAATTTCCGCTACGACGTGGAGCGGTTGTCCTCGTTCTATTCGGTGAGCTATGAGACCATCGCGCACCGGCTTTCGACGATGCAACGGCCGTCGATGCGCGGGGTGCCGTTCTCGTTCGTCCGGGTGGACCGGGCGGGAAACATGTCAAAACGCCAGTCCGCCACCGGTTTTCACTTCTCCTCCAGCGGCGGCACCTGCCCGCTGTGGAACGTCTACGAGACGTTCGCCAACCCGGGCAAGATCCTGGTCCAGATCGCCCAGATGCCCGACGGCCGCAACTACATGTGGGTGGCCCGCACGGTGGAGCGCCGCGCAGCCCGGTATGGTCAGCCGGGTAAAACCTTCGCGATCGGGCTGGGTTGCGAGCTTCGCCACGCGCACCGGCTGGTCTACTCGGAAGGACTCGACGTCTCGGGGGATTCAGGAACAGTGGCCACACCGATCGGCGCGGGCTGCCGGGTCTGCGAACGTGACAACTGCCCGCAGCGGGCGTTCCCGGCCCTGGGCCGCGCGCTGGATCTCGACGAACACCGCAGCACCGTCTCCCCGTACCTGGTGAAGCAACCGTGACCGGGCCGCAGCAGGGCCGCATCCCGTCGGGACGATTCCGCGAACTGGGCCCGGTCAACTGGGTGCTGGCGAAGCTGGCCGCGCGCACGGTGCGGGCTCCCGAGATGCACCTGTTCACCACGCTGGGCCAGCACCGGTTGCTGTTTCTGGCGTGGAGTGTCTACAGCGGCCGCGTCCTGCGCGGCCGGCTGCCGGCGGTTGACACCGAGCTGGTGATCCTGCGGGTCGCGCATGTGCGCGCCTGCGAATACGAGCTGCAGCACCATCGCCGGATGGCGGCCAAGCAGGGCCTGAACGCGGATCTGCAGGCCGCGATCTTCGCGTGGCCCGAGCGGCTGGACCGGGTCGAGGCGCGCCTGACGGTGCGGCAGCAGGCGCTGCTGGCGGCGACGGACGAGTTCATCAAGGACCGCACCATCGCCGACGCGACTTGGCGGCAGCTCGCCGAGCACCTCGACCGGCGTCAGCTGATCGAATTCTGTTTGCTGGCAAGTCAATACGACGGGCTGGCCGCGACGATGGCGGCGCTGGACATCCCGCTGGACAACCCGCGCTAACCCGCGGTCAGAGGTAGACGCTGGCGAACACGGCCAGCGTCAGCAGCAGCGGCGGCACGGACAGCGCGAAGCCGAAGCCCGACCAGGCGTATTTGCGGCGTCGGCGCAGCAGCGAGGCCCACGTCGTGGCGCAGACGGCCAGGGCAAGCGAGAGCAGCAACACCGTGGGCGCCCACCTCTCCACCGCCGCGTTGTCGTCGGCGATCGAGAAGGCGGCCAGCCACAGGACATAGCCCGCGGCCAGCCCGCCGACGGCCCCCACAACGACGTCGCTGCGCACGCGGCCTCAGAAGTTGATCATGTGGCCGACCAGGCCGTGGAAGCACTCCTGCAGCGCCTCGGACAGGGTCGGGTGGGTGTGCACGTTGCGCGCCAGCTCGGTGGCGGTCAGGTCCCACTTCTGCGCCAGCGTCAGCTCGGGCAGCAGCTCGGACACGTCGGGGCCGATCAGGTGTCCACCCAGCAGCTCGAGGTGCTTGGCGTCGGCGACCAGCTTGACGAAGCCGGTGGGGTCGCCCAGGCCGTGGGCCTTGCCGTTGGCGGTGAACGGGAACTTGGCCACCACCACGTCGTAGCCTTCGTCGCGGGCCTGCTGTTCGGTCAGTCCGAAGCTGGCCACCTGGGGCTGGCAGAACGTCGCCCGCGGCAGCATCCGGTAGTCACCGAGCGCCAAAGTCTCTGCGCCGGCGATGGTTTCGGCCGCCACCACGCCCATGGCCTCGGCCACGTGGGCCAGCATCAGCTTTCCGGTGACGTCGCCGATGGCGTAGATGTGGCCGACGCTGGTGATCATGTAGTCGTTGATGCCGATGGCCTTGCGGTCGGTCAGCGCGACCCCGGTCTTCTCCAGGCCGTAGCCCTCGACGTTGGGCGCGAAACCGATGGCCTGCAACACTTTCGCGGCCTTGATCTCCTGCGTGTTGCCGTCCTTGCTGACGACGACGGTGACCTCGGTGCCGCTGTCGTTGATGGACTCGACCTTGGTGCCGGTGAGGATCTTGATGCCCAGCTTCTTGAACTGCTTCTCGATCTCCTTGGAGACGTCGGCGTCCTCGTTGGGCAGCGCGCGCGGCAGAAACTCCACGATGGTCACGTCAACGCCGTAGTTCTTCATGACATAGCCGAACTCCATGCCGATCGCGCCGGCGCCGGCGATGACGATCGACTCGGGCAGCTCGCGGGACAGGATCTGCTCTTCGTAGGTGACCACGTTGGCCGACAGCGACGTTCCGGGGACCAACCGGGTGCTGCTGCCGGTGGCGATGATGGCGTTGTCGAACGTCACCGTCTCGGTCCCACCGTCGTTGAGGTCGACGGACACCGTGTTGGCGTCGGTGAACCGGCCGTAGCCGTGGATCTCGGTGATCTTGTTCTTCTTCATCAGGAAGTGCACGCCCGCCACCCGGCCCTCGGCCACCTTGCGGCTGCGGTCGAAGGCGGCGCCGTAGTCGAACGTGGCGTCGCCGCTCATCCCGAAGGTCTTGGCCTCTTTGGTGAAGATGTGTACCAACTCGGCGTTGCGCAGCAACGCCTTCGAGGGGATGCAGCCGACGTTGAGGCAGACTCCGCCCCAGTACTTCGGCTCGATGATTCCAGTGTTCAGGCCGAGCTGTGCGGCGCGGATGGCTGCGACATATCCGCCGGGACCGGCCCCGAGGACGACGACGTCAAAATGGGTCACGGCCCCTACCCTAGTGGCCGCCCGGGCCGGGCGTTAATACGGAACGAGGCCGACGAGACAGTGGCCCACCCGGGCGCAGTGGTAGTACCCGTCCAGCGGCGCCGCGGCGGCCAGGGAGGCGAACGGCCCCGACATCACCGCCAGCGACAGCGCGGCGACCAGCGGCCTGCCCTCGACCATCGCCAGCAACACGCCGGCGACCGCGCACGCCACCACGTAGACCAGGATGACGAACAGCGCCGGGGTCACGTCGGCCGAGTGGTACCACCAATAGAACAGGCCGAACCCGACGACGGCGGCCACGGACCACACGCCGAGGACCACCAGCAGCAGCTTCCACCACTTGAGGTAGAGGTAGCGCCCGGGAACGGTGACCGGTTGCACCGGCGTGACAGCGGAGTCGGCGCCGGAATCCCCCTCCTCGGCGGCCGGCGCGGGCGTCTCGGGTGCGCCGTTTGCCGCGGAGGGCTCCTCACCGCCGTCTTCGTCGGAGTCCGAGAAGTCCGGCACCCACGACTGCGTCCCGGTGTCCTCGTCGGAATCGGAGAAGTCCGGCACCCACGATTGGGTGCCGGGGCTCGACGGGGTTTCGTCGTCAGCCACGAGCGGTCACCTGCAGGGCGACGAGCACACCGAACCAGCCGGGCGCCAGGGCCAGGACGAACGCGCCCAGCATCGTCACCCAGCGGCGTCCGGAGAACAGGATCGTCACCAGCGCTGCCGCGCTGGGAATCCCGACCACCGATGCCAGGGCGAAGGCCGGGCGGACGCTCGGATGGGCGGCCACGGCGAATCCCACCCCGGCCAGCAACCCGACCGCGGCGCCGATCAGCATGGCCGCGGCCAGTGACCGCGGACGCGGGAGGGGGATCACGATTTCGACATTACTGGGGTCGCCGGGCCGGAGGGCATGTTCGGAATGCCGCGTCCGCCACCACCTCGCCGCGCACGCTGGGGCGTACGCCCCGTTCGTAATCGGTGCCGGTGATCACCGGCGCCCGCCGCAGCTCGGCCTGTTCGTCGTCGGTGAAGACGCGGCCACGGGACAGGAACCGCACCCCCTCGGGCGCCTCCAGGCTGAACCCGCCGCCCCGGCCGGGGACCGCGTCGATGACCAGCTGCGTGTGCTTCCAGGTCTCGTACTGCGGACCCGAGATCCACACCGGCACCCCGTCTCCGACGTCGAGCACGCCCAGCAGCACGTCGCGGTCACCGACCAGGAAGTCCCCGCGCGGGAAGCACATCGGCGACGAGCCGTCGCAGCAGCCGCCGGACTGGTGGAACATCACGGGACCGTGGCGGTCCTGCAGGCGCGCCAGCAGTTCGGCGGCGCCGGCGGTGATCACGACTCCTGGCGGGGGCCCGGGCTCCATCTAGAAGAATCCCTGCGCCTTCTCGGAGTAGGACACCATCAGGTTCTTGGTCTGCTGGTAGTGGTCGAGCATCATCTTGTGGTTCTCCCGGCCGATGCCCGACTGCTTGTAGCCGCCGAACGCGGCGTGGGCGGGATAGGCGTGATAGCAGTTCACCCACACCCGGCCGGCCTGGATGTCGCGCCCGGCCCGGTAGGCGGTGTTGCCGTCGCGGCTCCACACCCCCGCACCCAGCCCGTAGAGTGTGTCGTTGGCGATCGAGATCGCGTCGTCGTAGTCGGAGAACGACGTCACCGCGACCACCGGACCGAAGATCTCCTCCTGGAAGATCCGCATCTTGTTGTTGCCGGCGAAGATGGTCGGCTGCATGTAGTAGCCCCCGGACAGATCGCCGCCCAGCTCGGCGCGCTCCCCGCCGGTGATGACCTTGGCGCCCTCGTCCTTGCCGATCTCGATGTAGGACAACACCTTTTCCAGCTGGTCGTTGGATGCCTGCGAGCCCAGCATGGTCTCGGTGTCCAGCGGATCACCTTGGCGCACCGCTTTGGTCCGGATCGCGGCCAGCTCGAGGAACTCGTCGTAGATGTCGGACTGGATCAGGCTGCGCGACGGGCAGGTGCACACCTCGCCCTGGTTGAGGGCGAACATGGTGAAACCCTCGAGCGCCTTGTCCTGGAAGTCGTCCGCCTTGGCCATCACGTCGGAGAAGAACACGTTGGGGCTCTTGCCGCCGAGCTCCAGCGTGACCGGGATCAGGTTCTGGGAGGCGTACTGCATGATCAGCCGCCCGGTGGTGGTCTCACCGGTGAACGCGATCTTGGCGATCCGGTTGCTCGAGGCCAGCGGCTTGCCCGCCTCGGCGCCGAACCCGTTGACGACGTTGACGACACCGGGGGGCAACAGGTCGCCGATCAGCGACATCAGGTAGAGCACCGAGACCGGCGTCTGCTCGGCGGGTTTGAGCACCACCGCGTTGCCCGCCGCCAGCGCGGGCGCCAGCTTCCAGGTGGCCATCAGGATCGGGAAGTTCCACGGGATGATCTGCCCGACCACGCCGAGCGGCTCGTGGAAGTGGTAGGCGACGGTGTTCTCGTCGATCTGGGACAGCGAACCCTCCTGCGCGCGGATGGCCCCGGCGAAGTAGCGGAAGTGGTCGACCGCCAGCGTGATGTCGGCGCCGAGCGCCTCGCGGATCGGTTTGCCGTTGTCCCACACCTCGGCCACCGCCACCGCGGCCTTGTGCTCCTCGATCCGGTCGGCGATCTTGTTCAGGATTGCCGCCCGCTCGGCCGGCGGGGTCTTGCCCCAGGCCGGCGCCGCCCCGTGGGCGGCGTCGAGCGCCTTGTCGACGTCGGCCTCGTCGGAGCGGGCCACCTCGCAGAACGGCTGGCCGGTGACCGGCGTCGGGTTCTCGAAGTAGCGGCCCTGCGCGGGCGGGACCCACTCGCCCCCGATGAAGTTGTCATAGCGGGATTCGTACGACATCAACGCCCCAGCAGAACCTGGACGTGCGAAAACAGTCATCTGCTCTCACCCCTCGTTCGCCTGTGTAATACACCTCACACTACCGCCGGAGGTCACAATGGCTTCCATGACGTCACAAGCCGCCGCTCCTCCCGACGACGCCCAAGACCCCTACCTGTGGCTCGAGGACGTCACCGGCGACGAGGCGCTGGACTGGGTGCGCGCGCGTAACGAACCGACGCTGGCGACGTTTTGCGACGCGGACTTCGAGCGGATGCGCGTCGAGGCGCTCGAGGTGCTCGACACCGACGCCCGCATCCCCTACGTGGTCCGCCGCGGCGAGTATCTGTACAACTTCTGGCGCGACGCCGCCAACCCGCGCGGGTTGTGGCGGCGTACCACGCTGGACAGCTATCGCAGCGATTCTCCCGAGTGGGACGTGCTGATCGACATCGATGAACTGGGGCGGGCTGACAACCAGAACTGGGTGTGGGCCGGCGCGGGGGTGATCGAACCGGAGTACACGCGCGCGCTGGTCGCGCTGTCCAGAGGCGGCTCGGACGCCTCGATCGTGCGCGAATTCGACATGGGGACCCGTGAATTCGTCGCCGGTGGATTCCAGTTGCCGGAGGCCAAGTCGCAGCTCGCCTGGGTGGACGCCGACACCGTCCTGGTGGGCACGGATTTCGGCGACGACTCGCTCACCGACTCGGGTTACCCGCGGGTGATCAAGCGGTGGCGCCGGGGCACCCCGCTCACCGACGCGGAGACCGTGTTCGAGGGCGCCCGCACCGACGTGCGGGTGTCCGCCTCGGTGGATCGCACTCCCGGCTTCGGGCGCACCCTGCTGGGGCGGGCCCTCGACTTCTGGAACGAGGAGGTCTACGAATTGCGGGGGCCGGAGCTGATCCGCATCGACGCGCCCACCGACGCCAGCTTGTCGATACACCGGCAGTGGCTCTTGATCGAGCTGCGCACGGATTGGTTCTACGGCGCGCAGAACTATCCCGCGGGCGCCCTGCTGGCGGCCGACTATGACGAATTCCTTTCGGGCACCGCAGAATTGAGCGTGGTGTTCGAGCCCGACGAGCACACCGCGCTGAATCACTACGCGTGGACGCGGGACCGCCTGCTGTTGGTCACCCTCGCCGACGTGGCCAGCCGGGTGGAGATCGTCACGCCGCCCTCGCGTGACGTCCCCCAGCGCCCGGCTTCGTCGCGCTTGCGATCGTCACGGAGTGACTGGCGGCGCGAGCCGGTCGCCGGGATACCGCCGGCGACCCACACCGTCGTCGTCGGCGCCGACGACACCGGCGACGAGTTCTTCCTCGACTCCAGCGGCTTCGTCACCCCCTCGCGGCTGCTGCGCGGCGCCGGCGAGGGGCCGCTGGAACAGATCAAGTCCGCGCCGGCCTTCTTCGACGCCGAAAACATCACGGTGGCACAGCATTTCGTGGCATCCGACGACGGCACCCAGATCCCGTACTTCGTGGTGCGGCCCGCCGGCGCCCAAGGCCCCGGGCCGACCATGCTGTACGGGTACGGCGGGTTCGAATCCGCCAACACCCCCGCCTACAGTGGCGTGCTCGGCCGGCTGTGGCTGGCCCGCGGCGGCACCTACGTGCTGGCCAACATCCGCGGCGGCGGGGAGTACGGCCCCGGCTGGCACACCCAGGCGATGCGCGAGGGCAGGCACAAGGTGGCCGAGGACTTCGCCGCCGTGGCAACCGATCTGGTGAACCGTGGCATCACTACCGTCGACCGACTGGGAGCGCAGGGCGGCAGCAACGGCGGCCTGCTGATGGGCATCATGCTGACCCAGTACCCGGAGCGGTTCGGCGCGCTGGTCTGCAGCGTGCCGCTGCTGGACATGAAGCGCTACCACCTGCTGCTCGCGGGCGCCTCGTGGATGGCCGAATACGGCGACCCGGACAATCCGGAGGACTGGGCGTTCATCTCCGAATACTCGCCCTACCAGAACATTACGGCCACGCGGCACTACCCGCCGGTGCTGATGACCACGTCCACCCGCGACGACCGGGTGCATCCGGGCCACGCCCGCAAGATGACGGCGGCGCTACAGGCCGCGGGACATCCGGTCTATTACTACGAGAACATCGAGGGCGGGCACGCCGGCGCGGCCGACAACCAGCAGGTCGCCTTCAAGGCCGCGCTTACCTATTCGTTCCTGTGGCGGATGCTGGCGCCCCCGACGTAAAAACCGGGGTCCTGCCTCCGCTGTCCAGGATCCCGTCGGCGAGTGGACGCGCGCCAGGGCCGGCAGCCCGCTGTTGAGAGGACCAACGTCCTCACTCGGCCTTGTCGACGTCGCTCGCCGTCCCGACCCATAAGATCGTCGACGTGTCAGCGACCCAACGCATCGAGCTCACCCTGCTGGCGACCGGATTGATCTTCATCCTGGTTTCGGCGGCGCAGGCACGCTACCGCTTCATCCGTCACCGCCGCGCGGGCCGGCGGTTCTACTGGGCGACCGCGATCATCGGCACCGTCTGTTTCGCGATCGGCACCGGCAGGATCTGGCCGAACGCCGTCTGCGTGGCGCTGATCTTCTCCGGCCTGCTCGTCCTGTCGGCCTACCTGACGACGCCGTATCTCAAGATCGGCGGCCGGATCTATGCGTCGTCACCGGAGAACCGTCAGCCCGACCCGTAAGGACGCCATGACCGCACCCGACTTCGAGACGCTGCTCTACACGACGGCCGGCCCGGTCGCCACCATCACGCTGAACCGTCCCGAGCAGCTCAACACCATCGTGCCGCCGATGCCGGACGAGATCGAAGCGGCCGTCGGCCGGGCGGAGCGTGACCCGGCCGTCAAGGTCATCGTGCTGCGAGGTGCCGGCCGGGCCTTCTCCGGCGGCTACGACTTCGGCGGCGGCTTTGTGCACTGGGGCGACTCGATGATGACCGAGGGCCGGTGGGATCCCGGAAAGGACTTCGCGATGGTCACCGCCCGCGAGACCGGGCCGACGCAGAAGTTCATGGCCATCTGGCGGGCGTCCAAGCCCGTCATCGCCCAGGTGCACGGCTGGTGCGTCGGCGGGGCCAGCGACTACGCGCTGTGCGCGGACCTGGTGATCGCCAGCGACGACGCGGTGATCGGCACCCCGTACAGCAGGATGTGGGGCGCATACCTGAGCGGGATGTGGCTCTACCGGCTCAGCTTCGCCAAGGCCAAGTGGCATTCGCTGACCGGGCGCCCGCTGACGGGCGCCCAGGCCGCCGAGATCGTCGGGTTCAACGAGGCGGTGCCGTTCGAGCGGCTCGAGGCCCGGGTCGCCGAGATCGCCGCCGACCTGGCCCGGATCCCGCTGTCACAACTGCAGGCGCAGAAGCTGATCGTCAACCAGGCCTACGAGAACATGGGATTGGCGTCCACCCAGACGCTGGGCGGCATCCTCGACGGCCTGATGCGCAACACCCCCGACGCCCTCGACTTCATCAAGACCGCCGAAACCCGGGGCGTGCGGGCGGCGGTGGAACGCCGCGACGGCCCGTTCGGCGACTACAGCCAGGCCCCGCCGGAGCTGCGGCCCGACCCGACGCACGTCATCGTGCCTGATCGCGACCAATACTGAGCTGAGCTAGAGACTGTCCGCCGTCGCCCAAAAAGTGCTACCGTAACAACCATGTCTCGGCTGAACACTGGCTTGCGCGCAGGCGCCGCCTTCCTCGCCCTCGGCATCGCTGCCGCCGTCTTCCCGAAGACCGCCGTGGCCGACTCCACGGAAGACTTTCCGATTCCGCGCCGGATGATCAACACCACGTGCGACGCCGAGCAGATCATGGCGGCCACCCGCGACACCAGCCCGGTGTACTACCAGCGGTACATGATCGACTTCAACAACCACCCGAACGTCCAGCAGGCGACGATCGACAAGGTGCACTGGTTCTACTCCTTGTCACCGGAGGACCGCCGCACCTACTCCGAGAACTTCTACAACAACGACCCGCTGTGGTACGCCTGGCCCAACCACATGAAGCTCTTCTTCAACAACAAGGGCGTCGTCGCCAAGGCCACCGACGTCTGCGGCCAGTACCCGCCCGGCGACATGTCGGTGTGGAACTGGGCCTAGCGCCTCCCAAAAATCCGCACGCCCCTGAGGGGACGTGCGGATTTTTTTGCCCGGCGCCCGGGCGTCCGCCTCGTTCGGATCAGCGCGGCTGTACCAATCCGCCCGCCGGGCGCTCCTCGACGTTCTTGAGGATCAGCTCGCGCACGGCCGGACGCGGTCCGTACGGTCGCAGCATGGTGCTGGCCGGCCGTGGTCGCACGTGCTGCGGCCACCAGAACCAGCGCCCGAGCAGGGTGGCCAGTGACGGTGTCATGAAGGACCGCACGATCAAGGTGTCGAACAACAAACCCAGCGCGATCGTCGTACCCACCTGGGCCATCACCATCAGCGGGCTGAACGCGAACGTGGCCATGGTCGCGGCGAACACCAGACCGGCGGAGGTCACCACCGAGCCCGAACCGGCCATGGCCCGGATGGTGCCCGTTTTGAGCCCGGCGTGGATTTCCTCCTTGAACCGCGATATCAGCAGCAGGTTGTAGTCCGAGCCCACCGCCAGCAGCAGGATGATCGCCATGGCCAGTACCATCCAGTGCAACTTCAGGCCCAGGATGTACTGCCATAGGAGCACGGAGAGTCCGAATGAGGCGCCCAGTGACAGCAACACCGTACCGACGATCACAAAGGCCGCCACGACGCTTCGGGTGATCACCAGCATGATGATGAAAATCAGTGTGGCTGCGGCGATTCCGGCGATCAACAGGTCGATGTTGGAGCCGTCGTGCATGTCCTTGTACGTCGCGGCGGTACCGCCGAGGTAGACCTTGGCGCCCTCCCAGGGCGTGCCCTTGATCGCCTCGTGCACGGCCTGCTTGATCGGTGCGATGTGGCTGATGCCTTCGGGACTCGCCGGGTCGCCTTCATGGGAGATGATCAACCGGACGGCGTGCCCATCCGGCGAGATGAACTGTTTGAGACCCCGCGCGAAATCCGGGCTCTTGAACGCCTCCGGCGGAAGGTAGAACGTGTCGTCGTTCTTGGCCTTGTCGAAGGCATCGCCTTGGGCGGTGGCGTTGTCGGACTGCGCTTTCGCCTGTTCGTTGAGACCCATCATGGTCGCGTAGTTCGACATCACGGTATCGAGGTTGCGCTGCTGACTCTCGATCTGCGGCGGTATCAGCGCCACCAGCTTCGGCTGGATCTGATCCAACTTGTCCAGATTCGCGCTGAGGTCCACGATGTTCTGAGCCACCTGGTCGATGCCGTCGAGCGCGTTGAAGACCGACCGTAGCGCCCAGCAGACCGGGATGTCGTAGCAGTGCCTCTCCCAGTAGAAGAAGCTGCGGATCGGCCGGAAGAAGTCGTCGAAGTTCGCGATGTCGTCGCGCAGCGCCTCGGTGATCCTCACGGTTTCCTTGGTGAGCCTGGTGGTTTCGTGCGTCGTGTTACTGAGGTCCTGGGTGACCTGCATCTGCTCATGCAGGGTGGCCATGGTCTTCTTCAGCTCGTCCGCCTGCTTGAGCAGGTTGTTCGCCTGCTCGTCTTGATAGTGCTGGGTCTGGATCCGCCCTGCGGCTTGAGCACTCATCTGAAAACCGAGGGTGCTGTGGTCGAGCGGGGTGCCCAACGGCCGGGTGATGGTCTGGACCCGGCCGATACCGGGGATGTGGAAGACCGCCTTGGCAACCTTGTCCAGGACCAGGAAATCGGCCGGGTTGCGCAGGTCGTGATCGGTCTCGATCATCAACAGCTCGGGATTGAGCCGAGCCTGGTCGAAGTGCCGGTCCGCGGCGGCGTAACCGACATTGGCCGGGGTGTCTGCCGGCAGGAAGTGGCGGTTGTCGTAGTCCGTCTTGTAACCGGGCAGGGCGAGCAGACCTACCAATGCGATCCCGATGGTCACCGCGAGAACCGGTGCGGGCCAACGGACGACCGCGGTGCCGATGCGACGCCAGCCCTGGGTCTGCAGCTTGCGCTTCGGATCCAGGAGCTTGAAGAACGAAGCCACCGTCAGCATCGCCGGAGCCAACGTCAAAGCCGCTAACACCGCGACCAGCATGCCGACCGCGCACGGCACCCCCAGCGACTGGAAGTACGGCAGCCGGCAGAAGCTCAGGCAATACATCGCGCCTGCGATGGTCAGGCCCGATCCCAGCACGACATGCGCGGTGCTGTGGAACATGGTGTAGAACGCTTGTTCGCGGGTCTCGCCCAGACCGCGCGCCTCGTGGTAGCGACCGACCACGAAGATCGCGTAATCCGTCCCGGCGGCGATCGCCATCAGCACCAGCATGTTGTTGGCGAACGTCGACAGCCCCATGACGCCGTAGTTACCGAGCGTCGCGACGACACCGCGGGCCGCTGCCAGCTCGATGAACACCATGGCCAGCATGATCAGCATGGTGATAAACGAGCGGTAGACGAACAGCAGCATCACCACGATCACCAAAAAAGTGATAAGGGTGACGACCATGACGCCCTTCTCGCCCGCGTGGGACTGATCGGCGAACAGCGGACCCGCTCCGGTGACGTAGGCCTTGATTCCGGGCGGCGCGGGCACCGAGTCCACGATCTTGCGCACGGCCAGGGCAGACTCGTTCGCCAGCCCGCCGCCCATGTTGCCGGCGAGGTAGACCTGGACGTACGCGGCCTTTTGGTCGTGGCTCTGGGAACCCGCCGCCGTCAGCGGATCACTCCAGAAATCCTGGACGTGCTGAACGTGTTTCTTGTCTTGTTCGACGCGCCTGACGATTTCGTCGTAGTAGCGGTGCGCTTCGGCCCCGAGTGGTTTGTCGCCCTCCAGCAAGATCATGGCCGAGTTGTCGGAGTTGAACTCTTTGAACGTCGAGCCGACCCGCATCGTCGACTGAAAGGATGTCGCGTCAGTCGGACTCATCGACACCGAGTGGGTTTTGGCGACGACCTCCAGCTGCGGGGACACGGTATTGGTGATGAACACAATGGCCAACCACACCAGGACGATCGGCAGGGCAAGCCGATGGATCATCCGCGGCAGGAACGGCGGGATCAGTGGCTGATCGACGCGGGTCGGAGTCTCGCCTGGCTCGCTCATGCGGACTTGTCCAAGCAATAGACGAAGGGGTTCACGGTTTCGTTCGAATCCGAGCGATTCGGAGCCTTGATGACGTCACCGTGCCCGTCGTGGTTGTTCACGACGAATTGGCAGGCGATCCAACTGCCGTCTCCTTGCGCCACCAGGTTTGCCGGGATGCCAGGCTTCGTTGAACTCAATACGATGCTCCAGGGCAAGGGCACATTGAGGGCCTGCTGCGGATGGGAGTTCTCGTCGAGGTAGTTGATGGTTGCCGTGCTGCCCGGTGAGCCCCAGACCTCGAGCGTGATCGTCTTGGCGTTGAACTCGTCGAGCACCTCGCCCGAAGTGCCACCGCCGAACGAACCTTTGTGAACGCCGAAGACGCCGTGCAATCGGTATACGACGAATCCCGACACCGCGACGACGGCCGCGATCGTGAGCACCAACCAGAAACGTCCCAACAGCCCCCGCTTCTTGGCGCGCCGCGGAGCGACATCTTTCCCCTCCCTGCCGGCGGAGCCCTGCTTCTGCAGCGGCTCGGTCCTTGGCTCAGTCGTCGTCATGGGCAGTCCAAGTCCTTCCCGTCTTCGCCCGGTTGGAGTTCGCCAAGCCATGGCTCCCCGGCCTCCTTGTTCATGGCTTCTCCGCGATGAGGCCGACGCACGTCGCGGTCAGCAGGCGGGTGAGGGCCGAGGCGAAGTCCAGATTCCATTCGGGCGGCACCACTTCCGGCTCCTCGGCGTAGGCGTCGGTGAGGCGCTCCGGCGGGTTGGCCACCTGCCATAGCGTGGCCGCCAGCGAGTACGCCGCCAGCAGGATGTCCAGCGACCCCGAGCGGCCGAGTTCCGGCAGCGCGTTCTCGATGGAATCGGCGAGAGAGAGCGTGGCGGCCGTGCTGATCCGCTTGACCTCGACCACCCTCTCGGCGTCCACCTCGTGCTCGAGGTGCAGGTGCAGGTTGGCCAGCAAGTCGCAGAACAGCGGGTCGTCGGCCAGGGCATCGGCCAGCGTCTCGGCGATTCGCGACGGCGACTTCGGGCCCGGCTTGGCCAACTTCTCGGACACGGTGGTCGACCAGCGCACCCACCCCTCTGCCGACAGGTGCAGCAGAACTTCCTTGTGCGAGCTGAAGTAGCGGCGGACCGCGGAGTAGTGGATGCCGGCCCGGCTGGCGACGGCGGTCAGGGTGACCGAGGCGACGCCCGTCTCGAGCGCCAGCGAGCGCGCGGCTTCCACGAGTGCCTCCGCACGTTGGCGCTTCTTCTCCTCGGTGCGGGCGCGCTGGAAGGTGAGTTGCGCCACCGCCAGAGCGTAACGCACGTTGTGTGATTTGTATAACGCACGGGGCGTGATTTGCACCGTGCCACATTGAACCTTCCCGGCCGGGTAATGGTGTATGTAGGTATGCACACCATCGCGCTCATCGGCTTCCTCGGCGGCCTCATCACCGGCATCTCGCCGTGCATCCTGCCGGTGCTGCCGGTGCTTCTGCTATCGGGCGCGGGCAGCACCCGGGGGCTCAGTGCCGCCGCGCGGCCCTACCTGGTGATCGCCGGCCTGGTGTGCAGCTTCTCGCTGGCCACGCTGGTGGGCTCCGGGCTGTTGACGGCGCTGCACCTGCCGCAGGACGCGATCCGGTGGGCGGCCCTGGTGGTGTTGGTGCTGATCGGCCTCGGGCTGATCTTCCCGCCCCTGCAGCACCTGATCGAGCGGCCGTTCGGCTACCTGCCGCAGCGGCAAATCGGCGCCAACGCAGACGGTTTCGGGCTCGGATTGACCCTGGGCGCGCTGTATGTGCCGTGCGCGGGCCCGGTGCTCGCGGCGATCGTGGTCGCCGGCGGCACGCAGACGATCGGGGCCGGCGCGTTGGTGCTGACCGGGACGTTCGCGCTGGGCAATGCGCTGCCGCTGCTGGCGTTCGCGCTGGCCGGGCGGCGCGTCGCCGAACGTGTCGCCGCGTTCCGCCGCCGCCAGCGCGCGATTCAGGTCGCCGGCGGGATCATGATGGTGGTGCTGGCCGTGGCGCTGGTCTTCAACCTCCCCGCGATGCTGCAGCGCGCGATCCCGGACTACACGACGGCGATGCAGAACGAGATCGGTGGCAACGAACTCCAGCGCACTCTCAACCCCGCCGCGGCGACGCCGCCGCCCGGGTCCGGCGGCTTGCGGCTGAGCCCGGCCGGGGTCAGCGCCAGCGGCGCGCTGACCAACTGCATGGACGGCGCCACCCAGTTGCAGCAGTGCGGCCCGGCACCGGCGGTCGGCGGGGTCACGGGGTGGCTCAACACCCCGGACGGCAAACCGCTCGACGAGGCGGCGGTGCGCGGCAAGGTGGTGCTGATCGACTTCTGGGCGTATTCGTGCATCAACTGCCAGCGGGCCATCCCGCACGTGGTGGATTGGTACAACCGGTACCACGACGCGGGGTTCGTCGTCATCGGGGTGCACACCCCCGAATACGCCTTCGAACGGGTGCCCGCCAACGTCGCCAGCGGCGCCGCCGCGTTGCACATCACCTACCCCGTCGCCCTGGACAACGACTACACCACCTGGAACAACTACCAAAACCTTTACTGGCCGGCCGAATACCTCATCGACGCGAACGGAACGGTCCGGCACACCAAATTCGGTGAAGGCGACTACGACGGCACCGAGAAGCTGATCCGCGAGCTGATCGCCGACGCCCGTCCCGGCGCCCGGCTGCCCGCGCCGACGCAGTCGCCGGACACCACGCCCCGGACCAGGCTCACGCCCGAGACCTACCTCGGGATCGACCGGGCCCGAAACTACGGTGGCGCAGGCGATTACAAGTCGGGTGCGTTCGGCTACCCGCCGCAGTTGGCCGGCGACAGGTTCGCGCTGACCGGCCGGTGGAAGCTCGACGACCAGGGCGCCACCGCCGACAGCGACGACGCGGCCATCCGGCTGAACTACACCGCCAAGGACGTCTACGTCGTCGTCGGCGGGACGGGCACGCTCACGGTGACGCGGGACGGGACGACGACGACGACTCCGATCGGCGGGCCGCCCACCCTGCACCGGGTCGTGGCCGACCCGGAGGCGCGCAGCGACCAGCTCGACATGCGGGTCAGCCCTGGGCTGCAAGTCTTTTCGTTCACCTTCGGCTAGCCGGCGGGTTTCTTCCGCAGACTGCCCAGCATCGCGACGAGCACGCCGGCGATCGCCAGGGCCACGCCCGTGAGCAGCGCCAGGTTGAGCCACTGGTGCAGGCCCGCCTCCGCGTGGTCGACCATGACCTCGGCGATGCGGCGGATGTCGCCGGTGGTGTGGTTGAGCGCGGCATCGACGCGGCGGCCGGCGATCTCGATGCCCGCCCACCCGCCGGCGCCGACCAGCAGCGCGGAAACCCCCAGGCTCGTGAGCGCCTTGCCGCGGCGGCGGGCGGCGGCCAGCGTCAGCACGGCACAGATCACGCTCAGGGCCGCCGCGCCGACGCTGACCCACGGCCCCCAGGTGGCGAGCGGGCTGAGCTGCCCCGGCCGCAGGGAGCGCGGCGTCGACGCCGTCAGCGGAACGCTCAGCGTCGCAGGCACTTTCACGTTGTGGCTGCTCAGTATCCGCTGCAGCGAGGCGTCCTCGAGCATCGGTGCCACGTCGATCGCCCACGATCCACCGGCCCCGTCGGCGCTGAACAACCAGCGGTGCGCCGTCCGGTTCGCCCTGGCGAACAGCGCCGGAAACGCCGGCCCGGCCGTGAACGCGGCGGCGGCCTGGTGCAACTGCGCCGCGTCGACCGGCCGGCGTCCCCCGGTGCGATCCGCGATGAGCGCCATCGCGCGGTTGGTCAGCTCGTCCGCGGCCGCGGACTGCAGCGCGGGATCACCCGCGGCCCGCTGGGCCAGCGCGGCGTAGCCAGCCTCACTGACGACGTTGCACTGCAGCCACGCAGCCGGGATCGCCACGGCCAGCGCGACGGTCGTGGCCAGCCACAGCATCGCCCGCAAGACCGCGGCCACCAATCGCACGTCGCGAAAACCCAAGCCCTAGGGCGCGATTCCGCGCACGTACGCGGCCTGCCCCAGGTGTTGGGCGCAGTCGTCGATGATGCTCACCAACCGGGCACTGGCGGTCACCGGCGGGTCCCAGTTGGTGTCGACCACCCGCTGAAGTTCGGCGGCGGTCACGCCGGCGACGTACTCGAGGGTCAGCCTGTGCACCGCGTGGTAGTAGCCGGACAGCAGGTCAGCGGGCGCCTTGACCTTCCCGACCTGCTCCGGGCCGTGCCCGTAGCCGGTGTCGTTGCGCGGCAGGTCGAGCGCGAACCGGTCCGCCCAGCCGTCGCGCAGCCACACCTGCTCGACGCCGGCCACGTCGGCCAGCTGGATGTCCTGCACCCGCGCACTGTGCCAGAGCAACCAGGCGATGCTGTTGGCGTGCGGGGTGACTCGATAGTTGGCGACCTCGTCGGTCAACCCGTCGGCGATTCCGTCGACGTGTTCGATCAACCGGGTGAAGGCATCGCGGAGCAGTTCTTGGGCGGCGGAGTCGGGGCTGGAGGTGTTGGCCATACCCGCGACATTAGATCCTGGCACCACCCGCGGGCGCGGTCGTAGATTATTTGAATGACCTACGACCTCATCATCCGCAACGGCACCATCGTGGACGGGCGGGGCGGTGAGCCGTTCGTCGGCGACGTCGCGGTGCGAGACGGCGTCATCGCGGCGGTGGGCGCCGTCAACGGGGAAGCCGCACGGCGGGAGATCGACGCCACCGGGCTGCTGGTCACCCCGGGCTTCGTCGACCTGCACACCCACTACGACGGGCAGTCCATCTGGTCGGAACGCCTGACGCCGTCGTCGGCGCACGGGGTGACCACCGTGGTCATGGGCAACTGCGGGGTGGGCTTCGCCCCGTGCCGCCAGGAGGACCACGACGTGCTCGTCGACGTGATGGCCGGCGTCGAGGACATCCCCGGCGTCGTCATGACCGACGGCCTGCCCTGGACATGGGAGACGTTCCCCGAATACCTGGACGCGCTGGACGCCGGCCGGCGTGACATCGACGTCGCCGCGTACCTGCCGCACTCCCCGCTGCGGGTCTACGTGATGGGCGAGCGCGGCGCCAACCGCGAGCCGGCCACCGCCGAGGACCTCGCCAAGATGCGGGCACTGGCCAAGGAGGCGGTCGAGGTCGGGGCGCTGGGCTTCGCGTCGTCCCGGTTGACCATCCACAAGACGGAAAGCGGTTCGCCCATCCCGAGTTACGACGCCGCGCGCGAGGAGATCGAGGAGATCGCCCGCGGTGTCGTCGACGGGGGCGGCGGCCTGCTGCAGTTCGTGCCGGACATCCCGGCCGGCGGCTACGAACCGGTGCTGCAGATGGTGTTCGACGTGGCCGAGGACGTCGGCCTGCCGCTCACGTTCACGCTCGTCGTCGCCAACGCCGGCGACCCGACCTGGCCGGACGCCATCACCATGATCGAGAAGGCCAACGCGGCGGGCGGTGACATCACCGCGCAGCTGCTTCCGCGTCCGATCGGGTTGATCATCGGGCTGCAGCTGTCCGCCAACCCGTTCGTGCTCTACCCGAGCTACCGGGAGATCGCCCACCTGCCGCTGGCCGAGCGGGTCGCCGAGATGCGCAAGCCGGAGGTGCGCGCCCGCATCCTGGCCGACAAGCCCGGCGTCGGTCATCCGATCCTGTACGTGGCGCAGATGTGGGACTGGATCTTCCCGCTGGGCGACAACCCGGACTACGAGCCGGACCCGTCGACCAGCGTCGGGGCGCGGGCCCGGGCCCGCGGCGTCGACCCCATGGAGGAGGCCTACGACCGGCTGCTCGACGACGACGGCCGCGCCATGCTGCTGGTGGCCACCAGCAACCTGCAGGGCAATTCGCTGGACACCGTCGGGGAGCTGCTGCACCGCGACGACGTGGTGCTGGGGCTCGGCGACGGCGGCGCGCACTACGGGATGATCTGCGACGCCAGCTACTCGACATACTTTCTTGCGCACTGGGCCCGCGACCGCAAGCGCGGGCGGTTCACCGTGCCGGAGGCCGTCCGCGAACTCACCTCGGTGCCGGCCCGCATCGCCGGGCTGGGCGACCGGGGCCGCATCGCAGTCGGGTACAAGGCCGACCTCAACGTCATCGATCACGCCGCGTTGCGGCTGCACAAACCGGTCATCGCCTACGACCTGCCGGCCGGCGGGCGGCGCCTGGACCAGACCGCCGACGGGTACGTCGCCACCGTCGTCGCCGGCGAAGTGATCGCGGAGAACGGCGTGCCGACCGACGCCCGTCCCGGCAAGTTGGTCCGCGGGCGGCAGCCCAGGCCAGCAGCCGCGCAATAACGCCACCAAAACGGCCAGATCCCGGGTAAGTTGAGCCGGTGACGAGCCCGCATTTTGCGTGGTTGCCGCCAGAAGTGAACTCGGCACGAATCCATTCGGGTCCCGGAGCCGGGCCGCTGCTTGCTGCCGCGGAAGCCTGGGACGGCCTTGCCGAGGACCTGGCATCGTCAGCCTCGTCGTTTTCTTCGGTCACGTCAAATCTCGCCAGCGGGTCCTGGCAGGGCCCGTCGTCGGCGGCGATGATGGCCCTCGCCACGCACTACGTGAGCTGGCTCAGCGCGGCGGCGGCGCAGGCGCAGGCGGTGTCCAGTCAGGCCTCCGCCGTCGCGGCCGCGTTCGAGGGCGCCCTGGCGGCGACGGTGCAGCCGGCGGTGGTCGCCGCCAATCGCGCACTCGCCCACGCGTTGTCCGCCACCAATCATCTGGGCCAGAACACCCCTGCGATCGCCGACATCGAGGCCGCCTACGACCAGATGTGGGCGTCGGACGTGGAAGCGATGTACGGCTACCACGCCGACGCGTCGGCGGCCGTGGAGAAGTTGGCACCCTGGCAGCAGGTTCTGCAGAACCTCGGTTTCCACTTCAGCAGCAGCGGCCAGCTCACGTTCGGCCTCCCGGCGGCGCGGGTTCCGCGCACGCTCTAGCGCCCCGCCCCCGCGCCTATCCTGGAGCACCATGCGCACGAAGAAGAGGGTGGACATCGAGCGGCTCGGGGCCGCTCTTCCCGACTATCCGTACGCCTACCTGGTCACCGTGGACGACGACTACCGCGTGCACACCGTGACGGTCGAGCCGCAGCTGCGCGACGCGACACTCGACGTCGGCCTCATCGGCGGCCGCACCCGGCAGAATCTGGCCCAGCGTCGCGACGTCACCCTGCTGTGGCCCCCGGGCGAGGCCGGCGGCTATTCGCTGATCGTCGACGGCACGGCCGAGGTGACCGAGGCCGGGGACGCGGTGCGCCTCGAGGTGGTGCCTACCCGCGCGCTGCTGCACCGCGACGCCGACCCCGACTCGCCGGAGGCGGCCAAGGGCTGCCTGCACGACTGCGTGGTGTTCTCCCTGCCGGCCTAGGGTGCGCCACGGCGGTCGCCGAGTGTGGGCCCTGTGTACGTCCCCAGATCGGAATTCGTCCACAGACCCCACACTCGGCGAACCCGTGGCTGCGGCCCCGCGCTCACCATGGCCACATGGACGATTGGCCGTTCCGCGGCAGTTTCGCGCTGGAACGCGGCGCCGTCACCCGCAACCAATTGCGCACCCGGTATCGACCCGTGTTCCGCGACGTGTACATCAGAAAAGACGCGGAGCTGACGGCAGTTACCAAAGCACACGCGGCGTGGCTATCGACGGGTGCGACCCTGGCCGGCCTCTCGGCGGCCGCGGTACTCGGCACCAGATGGCTCGATGCGGCTGCGCCCGCGGAAATCGTGCGCGCCGACCGGCGGGGACAGCGAGGCGTCGTGGTGCACAGCTATCAGCTCGCCGATGACGAGGTGTGCACCGTCGCGGGAATCCGCTTGACGACCCCGGCGCGCACCGCTTTCGACATCGGTTGCGGCGCGGCTGCTACCAAGGCGGTCCCCATCCTCGACGCCCTGCTCCATGCGACGGGTGTAAAACCCGCGGAGGTCGTCGCCGTCGCCGACCGGCACTCGCGTGCCCGAGGCATCCGGCGGCTGCGGGCCGCGCTGGCACTTGCGGACGGCGGTGCGGAGTCACCACAGGAAACCCGGTTGCGCATGCTCTTGCTCGACGCCGGACTGCCCAGGCCGGAGACACAGATCGAGTTTCGCGACCTACGGATCCGGGTCGACATGGGATGGCGCGAGTGGAAGGTCGCCGTCGAGTACGACGGCATCCAGCACTGGGAGAACCGATATCA